>JAVEWL010000204.1:0-8387 GCA_034004565.1 FCB group bacterium
GTCCCAGCTTTCCGCCAAAGCCGATGGACGAGATGGACAGTATGGACTTGATGGACCGAGCCAAAAGGCGTATTCCCTCCTCCCATGACTCCCATGCTTCCCATGACTCCCATTCCTCCCATTCCCCACGCCGGAAAGCGGGGACAGTTTCCGCTTTTGATCTTTGGGGCCGGTTGACGGTATGGGCGATTGCAGGTTGGGGGCTTCGCAGGCAGGTTTTGAACTCATCAAAAGCGGAACAGTCCCCGTTTTCCGATCAACTCAGGCGGAAGAGGGTCTTCGCATTCTGGGTCGTGGCATCTGCAAAGGCTTCATATGAGATGCCCTTCAACGCGGCGAGGGCCTGGGCCGTGTGCTGGACGTAGGCGGGTTCGCAGCGCTTGCCGCGGACGGATCACTTTGGCTGAAGCGTTGATGTCCGGGACCGGCTCAGCCTCCGAAAAGACGTTCCAGGAGAGGTTTTGGCGGCAACGCAATAGCAAAATCGCTGTCTTCGAGTAACGGATTCAGTTTGACGCTGGTCAGCTTGCACGTCGTCATCGAATATCCGAACTGTGGGGCTGCGGTCTTGTCGGCGTCGTGGCTGACCTTCATGGGCAGGAAGAAGCCGGGCGCAAACTCGCGGAAGTCATCGCAGACCACGCGGTTAAAGACCACACGCGGCACGCTTTTTGTATTCGACGATTCGCGTTTCACCAGGGCAAACCCTTTATCTCTTGCGAGCCACGCTCTGAAGAACCCGCCGAACTCGATGACGTAGCAGGCGAGACCGTTAACTTCTTCTATTTCCGGAAGCAGGCGAGTCCTTGGATCGGCGAGGCAAATCTGCATATTGGTGGTATGACTTGGGGAAATTGCTTCCGATTCTGCTTCGTGTCGGGCCGTATGGAGCCCCACTAGTGCAAGATACGTGGAAGCGGTGAGTGTATATGCTCGGTCCAGATTCCCCTTGCTCTCCTTGTTTCCCATCAATGCACCCGTCGGACTGAACTGGGCCTCCTTTATCGTATGTCCGTCATAGCCTTTCAATGTCAAGAGCCACGGCGAACCAGTGGTCATCCCGTCATACATCTTCAGCGTAAACTGCTGTCCTTTGCCTTGGAAGACACAGCCGAACGTTACAGGCTTTTGAGGTTTACCATCGGCCGCATGGATCTCTCGCGTCTCTTCGTATTCAACGCGATAGGTCTTTAGTTGATCGTACTTTTCCTGGTACGCCGCACGAATGTCTTCGAGCTCAATAGACCAAGCCGATGTGGTGACGAGTACCGCCCAAATGATGTGCACATGTGGAGTCCGCATCCTCTACTCCCTCGATTTGCAGCAAGGCCTGCTGCCATGCCAAGCGGCACCAAGTAACCACTATTATGCCTATCCAGTTGTGGAAGATAAAGGAGAGTTGCGGCAGGAACAGGCGTTCAAGCCGTCCGGCAGATCCTTGCTGGCCAAGCACTAGGTAATGCGGAAGATCTTCTTTGCATTCTGGGTCGTGGCATCTGCAAAGGCTTCATATGAGATGCCCTTCAATGCGGCGAGGGCTTGGGCAGTGTGTTGGACGCAGGCGGGTTCGCAGCGTTTGCCGCGCACGGGCTGCGGGGCGAGGTAGGGGCTGTCGGTCTCAACAAGCAAACGGTCCAAGGGGACGACGGCGGCGGCTTCGCGCAGGGGCACCGCCTTGGGGAAGGTCACGTTGCCGGCGAAGGAAATGTGGAAGCCCAGGGCCAGGCATTGTTCGGCGAACTCTGCGCCGCCGGGGAAGCAGTGCATGATGCCGCCGGGAAGGCTGGACGCGTATTCGCGGAGGATGGCGAGGGTATCGGCCTCGGCGTCGCGCGAGTGAATGACCACGGGCAGGCTGGCTTCGACGGCGAGCTCGAGCTGGCGGCGAAATGCGGCATGCTGCGCTTCTTCGGGCGCGTACTTGTGGAAGTAGTCGAGGCCGATTTCGCCGAGGGCCACAATGCCACTTTGGGGCAGCAATTCGCGCAGTGCGTCGAGCGATTGCACGGCGACTTCCGCGTGGTAGGGATGATAGCCGACCACGGCGTGAACGCGATCGCGGCAGAGGTCGACGGCTTTGCGGCTGTTCTCGAGGTCGTCCCCCACCACGACGATGAACTCCAAAACGTCAAGCGCGCGTTCGAGCACCTCCTCACGGTCGGTGTCGAACGCGTCGCTTTGCAGATGACAATGGGTGTCGGCGAGCCGCATCAGGAGTCGGACGCGGGGCCTTCGGAAGCGCCGTTGGTCTCCCCTCCCCCGCCACCGGGACGGCGGCGACGGCGGCGGCGCTTGCGTTTGCGCTGGGCTTCTTCGCCGAGGGAGCCGTCGGGCAGTTGGACGAGGGTGGCCTCGATGCCGTCTTCGCCGACGCTGATGATTTCCTCGTCTTCCTCGTCCGCGGTGATATCGACCACGCTCGAGGCGTGGCGTTCTTCGTCTTCAATCTTGGTCGAGCGGCCGTGGATGCGCTCGTCGGTAAGGACGGAGGCGACCTCCTCGATGGGCTCCTGCCAGGGATACTCGTCTTCGCCCTCCATAGGCTCGATATCGGAGGTTGGCTCGACGGCCTTTTCGGCGGCGGCGCGGGCCTTCTTGGCGGTCTGGTAGAGATCGTTCTCGTAACTGAGACAGCACAGGAGGCGTCCGCACTGGCCGCTGATCTTCGAGGGGTTGAGCGAAAGGTTCTGGCGCTTGGCCATCTTCATCGAGATGGGCATGAACTCGGTGAGCCAGGTCGAGCAGCAGAGCTCGCGTCCGCACACGCCCAATCCGCCGACCAGCTTCGCCTCGTCGCGCACCTGGATGTGCCGCAGCTCGATGCGCGTCTTGAGTTCGTGGGCGAGATCGCGCACGAGGTCGCGGAAATCGACGCGGTCGGCCGCGGTGAAGTAAAAGACGATCTTATGTTTGTCGAAAGTGTATTCGCAATCGACGAGCTTCATGGGGAGGTTGCGCTCGGCCACCTTCTTCGAGCAAAGCTCGTGGGCCTTCTGCTCTTCCATCTGAAGCTGGCGGTACGTGCTCTCGTCGGCGTGGGTGGCCTTGCGGACCACGCTCATCGGGTAGCGATCCTCGTGCGCCGGGGGGCATTCCTCGCCTGGCAACACGCAGGTGCCGTATTCCAATCCTCTATCGCTTCGGACGATGCAGGCATCGTCGCGCTTGAGCGCCAGGGTATCGGGCGCCAGGAACGGAAATACGCGCGTGGGTTTCCGCAGGCGTATTTTGACCGTTTGCATCGTTGTTATAACCTCGCAGGATCAACGGGACAATGCGAAGAACAAGTCCCGGATCACCCTTTCTTCGTTGATAAACCTGTCCAAATACTGGCGCGCCTTTTCGATGGCGACAATCTTCTTTGCGGGATCGGCCGCGCCCGTTCGGTTCTGTAACTTCGCCTGCCGGTCCCGGTTCAGGATACGGCCGGCTCCGCCCGTTGCCGCTTGCACCAATTCGTCACGATACCACGTTTCGAAAAGGTACAAGTATTCTATTATATCACGTCTGTACAGGGCATCCACCACCGCCGCGAGTTCCGCTTTGGCGCGTTCGCGGTCCTCGGGACTGAGGGGTTCGGTGGAGCCCTCTTTCGCGTCGGCGAGGATGCTCGCCTCGATCTGCTTCTTGCGAAGGTCAAGACTTTTGCTGAATTCCTCGGCGGTGAGCAAGGGATCGGCGCCCTCGGCCAATCGATCGACGACGGCCATGACAACCTCGCGCTTGTCGGATTCGAGCAGATCGAGCGCGCGGGACATCTGGCCTTGCGACAGCGCGGCGATGGATTCCGCGAGGTCCTGGGGGAGGTCGCGCTGCTCGCGAAGCAAGTCCACGACGGTCGCAGGCGCCAGGGGACGGAAACGCACCATCTGGCAGCGCGAGCGAATCGTGGGCAGCAGCATGCGCGGAAACTCGGTCAGAAGCATGAACATGGAACGGCCCGGCGGTTCCTCGAGGGTCTTGAGGAAATGGTTCTGTGCCGGGAGGTTCATACGCTCGGCGTCGTGAAGAATGAAGAGACGCCATTCGGATTCGTAGGGCCTCAGAGAAGCCAATTCATTGATTCCGTTAATGGTATCGACATCAATGATGCGAGATTTCTTGACGGGCACGATGTGCTTTACATCGGGGTGGTTGCCGTTGGTGACCTTGCGGCAGGACAGGCACTGGCCGCAGGCGTCGTCGGTGCTTTGTGCGCAGTTGACGGCCTTGGCCATTTCGATCGCGACGAGGCGCTTGCCGACGCCGCCGGGGCCCCAGAAGAGCAGGCCGTTGGGCAGGCGTCCGCGGCGCAGGATGTTGCGCAGCAGCCGGATGGGGACTTCCTGATCTCGTATCTGGTCAAAACTCATGGGCAAATACCATAGCAAAGATCACCACAAAGACACGAAGAGAGGAACGAAGAACGAAGAACGAGGAACGAGGAAAGAGCAAGAACTCTTTGACTGGATTGACAAGATTGAAAAGATACGGAGGCACAGATCCGCTCTCTATCCTGCTAATCTTGTAAATCCTGTCAAGGAGATTCTTGCTCTTTCCTCGTTCCTCGTTCCTCGTTCTTCGTTCCTCTCTTCGTGTCTTTGTGTTGATCTTCATAGGAGTGGGGCCACCAGGGTTTGGATGGCCTGGGCCACTTCTTCGGGGGACTGGGTGGCGTCTACGACCTTCACACGGTAGGGTTCGCGCTCAGCAATTTCCAGGAAGCCGGCGCGGACGCGTTCGTGAAACTCGAGGGGTTCCTGTTCCAGGCGATCGGAAGGGCCCACGTGGCCGGCGCGGCGCAGGCCCTCTTCGGCGGCGAGATCCAGCACGACCGTAAGGTCGGGCCAGAGGCCGCCGGTGGCCAGCGCGTGCAGCGGCGTCACGGCTTCGGCGGTGAGGCCGCGGCCCGCGCCCTGGTAGGCGGTGGTCGAATCGGCGAAGCGATCGCAGACAACCACTTTGCCCGCATCGAGGGCCGGGCGGATGAGTTCGTCGACGTGCTGGGCGCGCGCGGCTTCGTACAGCAGCAGCTCGGCCGTGGGGCTCATTTCCTTGTGCGCGGGGTCGAGGAGCAGGGCGCGGATCTTCTCGGCGACGGGTGTGCCGCCGGGCTCGCGCGTACAGACCACCTCACGTCCCCTGGACCGAAGGTATTCGGCGAGGCGCGTAATCTGCGTCGTCTTGCCGCAGCCCTCGACGCCCTCGAGTGTGATGAAGAGGCCCATCATGGGACGGTGTCCATTTTCGATTTTCGATTTTCGATTTTAGATTTTAAGAGACCGAGGGCGGGTTCTGAGCCGCGCGGTGAGGCACAGCAGGCCGACTCACGCCGTGCGCGTGCATTAAAATCTAAAATCGAAAATCTAAAATCGAAAATCATTTCTCTCCCAGGGCTTCGCGGCGGGACTCTTCGCCGGTCTTGAAGAATTCTTCGAGTTCGTGCGTGGCGTTGTTGGCGATCATGCGGCGGACTTCGTCAAGGCGCTCGCCGAGGCGGAGCAGGCCTTCGAGAATGGCGTCGCGGTTCGTGAGGCAGATGTCGCGCCAGAGCTCGGGACGGCCGGCGGCGATGCGGGTCACGTCGCGAAAGCCGTTGCCGACCACGTCCTTGACGTCGCCGGCGTTGGCGGCCAGCTCGGCGATGCAGGCGGCCACGATATGGGGAATGTGGCTGGTGCGCGCGAGCAGGGCGTCGTGAATCTGCGGGTCCATGTCGACCACCCGCGAGCCCACGGCGTACCAGAGGGCGCGAACGGTGTCGAGGGCGCCGGGGTCGGTTTCGGGGCAACGGGCAACGAGGGTGACGCTGCCTTCGTAAAGGGCCGGGGTCGCGTGCTCGGGTCCGAACTTTTCGCTGCCGGCCATGGGATGGCTGCCGATGAAGCGCAGGGGATGCGGCCAGGTGTCTTCCGCGTGGCGGCAGATTTCGGCCTTGGTGCTGGCCACGTCGGTAACGACGGCGTTCGGGCCGACGCAACCGCGGAGTTCGTCGAGCTTGTCGTTGACGGCGACGACGGGCGTGCAGAGCACGATAAGGTCGGCGCCTTGGGCGGCCTCGCACAGATCCGTGAAGATATCGTCGATGGCGCCGAGGCGCTGCGCGGTTTCAAGGGTCGAGACGTTGCGGCCGACGCCGCGGATGCGGGTCGCCAGGTTGCGTTGCTTGAGCGCAAGCCCGAGGGAACCCCCGAGGAGTCCCACGCCCACGACGGTCACGACGCCGAAGTGAGGCGCGGTTGCTTCGGTATTCTCCGCCATCTACGCGCTCCGTGTTGAGAATAGTTATTAGTTTTTAGTTACTAGTTGAATATGGCGCCGCGCTTTGCCCCGCGAACTCAAACCAATGACTAGTAACGAATAACTAGTCACTGGCAACTAAAAAGCCGCCGGTTCCCAGAAGGATCCGGCGGCCGTCAGAATATCATTTAGAAGCTGGGTTTCGCGACGGCCAGCGCCTCGGGCAAGGTAAACGCGCCGAGGTACAGCGCCCGGCCCACGATGGCTTCGTCGACGCCGTCGCGATAGAGCCCGCGCAAGTTGCGGATGTCCTGCAACGACGAGATGCCGCCCGACGCGGTGACCGGAATCGATACGGCCTGGGCCACGGCGCGGGTCGCGTCGAGGTTGGGACCGCTCATCATGCCGTCGCTGAGGATGTCCGTGTAGACAATCCGCGCGGCGCCGAGGGCTTCGACCTTGCGGGCGAAATCGACGGCGTCGGTCTCGGTCACTTCGAGCCAGGCCTGCAAAGCCACCTTGCCCGCCTTCGCGTCGATGCCGACGACGATGCGGCCGGGGTATGCCAGTGCGGCCTGGCGCAGAAACTCGGGATCGCGATGGGCCGCGGTGCCGAGAATGGCGCGCTCGGCGCCGGCTTCGAACACCGCGTCGACCGTCTTCAGGTCGCGAATGCCGCCGCCGACTTCGAGACGCACGCCGGCTGCGGCCATCGCGCGCAGGTGCTCGGCGACCTTCAGTTCACCGGCCTTGGCGCCGTCGAGGTCCACGATGTGAACGATGTCGGCGCCGAGGCTCTTGAACGCGACCGCCTGCGCGACGGGGTCTTCGCAGAACACGGTTTCCTGGGCGTAATCGCCCTGAACCAGGTTCACGCACATTCCGCCGCGTATGTCGACCGCCGGCAAAATCGTCATGGACAACCTAGGACGCCGTTTCCATGCTGGCCTTCACCGTCTGGATGAGCTGGGTGAAGTGGGCCTCGTCGGTGGCCGCGATGTGCGCGAGCATCTTGCGGTTGACGTCGATGTTGGCCTTCTTGAGCCCGCACATGAAGGTACTGTAGTTCATACCGGCGGCGCGGGTGGCGGCGTTAATGCGCGCGATCCAGAGCTTGCGGAATTCGCGTTTGCGAACCTTGCGGTCGCGATACGCGTAAACGCCGGCATGCTCGACGGCCTGCTTGACGGTCTTGAGCAGGCGGTGGCGTGAACCGCGATACCCCGATGCGAGCTTGATGAATTTCTTGCGCCGGCTTCTGGACGCCGGACGGTTCGTTGAGCGTGGCATGGCTCCTGGTCCTTTCTACCTGCCGCCGAGTGTGCCGTTCAAGGCCTCTGGTCTCGGCAGATGCTACCCTTGAATCTCAAGGGTCTTCGTTTCCTCCCCCTTTCGGGGCAATTCAGTCCTGGCCCCCGTCTAGCCGTACGGCAGCATCGCCTTGACGCGCGGCGTATCCTGCGGTCCGAGCACGTCGGTGCCGCGCAGGCGGCGCCGGCGGCCGGCGGATTTCCCCGCCTTCAAGTGGCGCGCAAACGCGTGGTGCCGCTTGACTTTGCCGCTCTTGGTGATCTTGAACCGCTTCGCGGCGGACTTCAGGGTCTTGATCTTGGGCATACTTCAACCTCCGTCAACAGGCAATAAAAAGCCCCCCTCCGTCCCACATAGGATGCCCTGGGGCGTTCTTAATGCGCCGCCGACCTTGCTTTGGACGATTCCTGCCGGAACCGCCCGGTCAATCGCTTCCGTGTTCCGGGCCCGGATATCCGGTCCCGGCCCACGCTAGCTGGTCTTATTCGGCGACAATACAATGCTCATGTTCCGGCCTTCGAGGCGCGTCCGGGACGTGTCCGGGTGGTCCTGGCTGAGGTCTTTCGCGGCCTCGACCACTTTCCCCAGGATTTCCTGGCCGAACTCGGGGTGCGCCATCTCGCGGCCCCTGAACATGATGGTTACCTTAACCTTGTTGCCTTCCGCCAGAAACTCGCGGACGTGGTTCGTCTTGTAGTCGAAGTCGTGGTCGTCGATCTTCGGACGGTACTTGACCTCCTTGACCGTGACCGTGTGCTGATGTTTCTTCGACTCTATGGCCCGCTTGCTCTGCTTATATTTATACTTGCCGTAGTCCATGATGCGGCAGACCGGCGTTACGGCCTGCGGCGCCACTT
>JAVEWL010000205.1:0-8364 GCA_034004565.1 FCB group bacterium
ACAGAACTGATCAATTTAGCGCAGAAAATAGGACACATCTGCTCAATAAACACGGCAGGAATTACCACTTACGCCACTCCTTACAAGGTTAGTAGTAATTATGAGAAAAGCAGGATTAATTTGTCAGCACCAACATAATACAAAGGCCGCCCCGAAGAGCGGCCCCTGATCTCTGTCTGTGCGCGGGCGGCACTACCGCCCCTTTTGCGCCGAAAGTGTTATCCCTCTTCCTTGCTGTCGAGCGGTGGATACATGGCGGGGTCAAGGGTGTTCAACCATTCCGCCGCAAGGTTGCTAAACGCTTCTGCCGGGATAGCAACGAACCCGTGGAACGCGACGGGGGCTTTGATTTCGCTGTGGCACATGTAACATTCCCCCTCATGGTCGGGAAGGACCCAAACCCACCCGCAAGAGCAAAGCCCTACTTGTCTTCCTGCTTGGCTGGTGATGGCGTTGCCGGTGGTCGTGGAAGGCGATGCGCTCATGATTCCCCCTCGCTTGGTCTGCCCGTCGCGGAGTCCTACCCCCCCGACGGGCGCTCTATGCCACCCCGACCGCACACAGCCGGGGGCGTTGCACTTCTATGTCGTTTTTGCGCTCTGGGGAGCGTTTTCTGAAGTTTGGATTACTTCATGGTGTGATTGTGCCTTTTCGGCGCTTTGATCTGGAAATCGCTCCGTGGGAGCCGTTTTTTGATACTCCTGCGCGTTTTCAGCCATGTTTACGCCTCCACAATTGCAGGGCAAGCCCCAACTGAAGCCTCCCCTCCCCACTTCTCACCACGGAATGTCAACCGGCCCGTGTATACCGGGTTATTCAGAATGTTCTTGACGGTCTCCGCGCTCCACTTGCCCCCCCTCGGAGATTGTATGCCTACCCATACTGCGCCGCCGCGCGGATTGCCTTCTCGCGGTCGGCCAATGCATAGATCTGCGTCGTGTCGGCCTTGGAATGCCCAAGCAGTACCTGGGCGGTGTCCAGGCCAAAGTCTTTGCGAATCGTGGTTCCTGCCGTGTGCCGGAGTTGGTTCGGAGACCATATGTCCGCCCCTGCCTTTACACAGGCTCGTTCAATGGCCCGGCGGTAGCTGATGACGCTGTAGCAGTCGCTGACCTTCCGCGCGGTCTTACGGGGATTCGCCTTCTGCTTCGCGCGACGGTGGACGGCGCAGGCCGCGTGCCGATGGGCTTCCGCTTCCTTGGGGGAGAAACACGGGGCGTCCTGGTCGCGCAACAGGAAGGGGCGGAGCACCGCTTGCCCTTGTGGGCCGATGTATAGAGTCCTGGCCTTGCCGTGGTGGGCCGTCTTGTGGTCAACGACGGTCGCAATCCAGACTTCGCCGGACGTGTCCACGTCGCGCGGCTTAAGTCCCACGATCTCACCCGGACGCGCGGCGGTGAACAGTTGCAAGCGTACCATCGCGGCCACGGGGGGCGACAGGTGCTTTAGGGTCGCTTCAATATTGTCCGTGGCTACCGGCGCAATCGGGGCTGATTCCTTCGCGGCGCTCTTACCTGCGCGTAGACCTGGAACCGTGGTCAATGCCAGAGACACATCGGCAGGGATGATTTCGTGTGAAGCGAGCCACTTGAACGCGAGTTTCAGGATGCCAACCATGCTGTTGATGCTGCCGCGCGTGTATCCGCGCTCGACCATGGCATGCTGCACGCCGCGCAGCTTCAAAGGCCCGAAGGATCGAACGGTATCAAGGCCGTAAAGATCACAGCAGCAGAGCACAGCCGCTTGAATCCGGCATAGATGCCCGTTCGACTTGCTCTTGCCGGTCGTGTAGTAGGCCTTGGCGTGCTGAATGAAGAGTTCGAGGGCTTCCGCCACGCTGAGATCTGCGGGTAGGCGATCCAGCGGCGTGTCTATGCCGGTCGCGGCCATTTGAGCCAAGAGGGCGTGATAGCGCTGGACGGTCTCCGGAGCGCCAAACGGCCCAAGGTAGTGAAATCGGCCCTTGATGCGGACGTAGCCCAATCCGCTCGAATGGAGACAAAGCTTGGGGATGCGGGGTGATTTTGTAGCTGCCATCGGTGCGGCCTCCATGGTGTGAAAGTGTAACGTACACTTTCGTTTCCGTGGTTGCGGCCGCACCGCTTAGCGGGTATCAGGTGGATAAGCCCCTGATTCGGCGTGCTTTAAGTTTGGAGCGGGAAACGGGGTTCGAACCCGCGACATCCAGCTTGGGAAGCTGGCACTCTACCAACTGAGTTATTCCCGCTTATTGGAACAAGGAAAGTGTAGCATTCCGCTTTTTGTGGTGTCAATGTGGACACTATAATGGGTCCAGCACGGAATGGTCGCGCTTAAGAAAATGAGGGACACGATGGAATACAGAACGCTGGGGTCGAGCGGGTTCGAGGTGTCGGTCTTATCGTTCGGGGCGTGGCAGTTGGGCGACCCGGCGTACTGGGGCGAGTTCGACGCGCGCGCGGCGGCAGAGACGGTGGCGGCGGCGCTGGATGCGGGCGTGAACCTGTTCGACACGGCGGAGTGGTACGGCGCGGGGCAATCCGAGGAGGTGCTCGGCAAGGCGCTCGAGGGACGGCGCGACCGGGCGCTGGTGGCCTCGAAGGTTTCTCCGCAGAACTGCACGCGGCAGGGCGTGCGCGAAAGCTGCGAAGCCAGCCTGCGCCGCCTGGGAATGGACACGATCGACCTCTACCAGGTCCACTGGCCGAACCGCGAGGTGTCGTTCGAGGAAACCTATCTGGCCCTGCTTGACCTCAAGCAGGACGGCAAGATCCGCGCGATCGGCGTGTCGAATTTTGGGCCGCAGGATTTGCGCGCGTGGACGGCCGCGGGGGAGTGCGTCTCGGACCAGATCGGCTACAACGCGCTGTTTCGCGCGGCCGAGTTTGAGATTATCCCGACGTGTATCGAGCGCGGCATCGGCGTGCTGGCGTACATGCCGCTGATGCAGGGCATCCTCACGGGGCGTTGGAAAACCGTTGACGACATCCCGCAACTGCGCCGCCGCACCCGGCATTTCGCGTCGACCCGCGAAGGTGCGATGCACACGGAATCCGGCGCGGAAGATCTGCTGATGCGGACGCTGGCGGCGTTGGAGGCGGTTGCCGTGAAACTGGAGCGGCCGATGGCCGACGTGGCGTTGGCGTGGTTGGTGGCCCAGCCCGGAGTGACTTCGGTCATTACTGGAATTCACGCAATCGAACAGCTTTCGAGGAACGTTTCCGGCGTCGAGTTGTCATTAGAGCGTAGCGTGCTGAGCGAGATAGAGTCGGCGACGAACCCTCTGAAGGATAAGCTTGGCCGCAATCCCGACATGTGGAAATGCGGTTTGGACGCCCGTATCCGCTAGGGGTGCGTTCGATTCTCAACACCCGATGTGCTACTTTCTACACTTTGGTTCCCGGCTACTAACGAAGGATACTCCCGCGTGACAGAAAAAAGACGCGTTGTTGTTATTGGACTGGATGGTGCCACCTGGGACCTGCTGCGCCCGCGTATGGAAGAGGGCCGCCTGCCAAACCTGAAGCGTTTGGCCGATGCGGGAGCCACGGGCGATCTGGTTTCGATTTTCCCGCCCGAAACCCCTGCCGCATGGCCGTCGTTCATGACGGGCAAGAATCCCGGCAAGCATGGCGTCTTCGATTTTCTCGTGTACGACCCCGAGACAAAGACCGAACGTCCAGTCAACGCGGGCCTGCGTGTCGGCAAGACCATCTGGGACTATCTCCACGATGCGGGCAAGACCTCCCTGGTCCTCAACGTGCCGACGACCTATCCGCCCGCAAAAATCAGCGGCGCCGTCATCAGCGATTTCCTTACGCCCGCGGGCGTGCGTGATTTTGCGCATCCGGTCGATCTCGTCGACGAACTCGAAGCCGAGTTCGGACGCTACCCCTTGTTCTTCGAGACCATGTCCTTCATCAGCGCCACCTCCGACAAGAATGCCGACATGTTCCTCAGCGAGCTCGAGCGCATGGACGGCATCAAATTCGACGTGACCGAGAAGCTCTTCGACCGCTACGATCCCGATTTCACGATGGTGCATATCTGGGGCACCGATCGCCTTCAGCACGAACTCTGGACCTTCATGGATCCCGCGCATCCGAAGTACCAGCCCGAAATGGCGAAGAAGTTCGGACCCCGCATCGAGGCCTACTACACCATGCTCGATGCCCGCGTCGGCAAGCTCGCCGAGAAGGCCGGACCCGACGGCATCGTCGTGGTCATGTCCGACCACGGCTTCGGCCCCACGCACCACTTCATTGACCTCAACAGTTGGCTTCTCCGCGAAGGTTTTATCGTTCTCAAAGACACGCCCAAGGTCCGCGCGAAGCGCCTCCTCTGGGATGCCGGCCTGACCCCCGTAGCCCTCATCAACGTCGCCATGCCGCTCCTGCGCTTCGGTTCGTGGATCAAGGCGGGCGCGCCCGAAGCCGCCATCCGCAAGAGCGCCGGCGCCATCGCCTTCCCCGGCATGCTGAGCCTTAGCGACGTCGATTGGGACCGCACCAAGGCCTACGCGCCCTTCGGCTGGAGCGGCATCTACATCAACGTCCGCGGCATCCGTCCCGAAGGCAGCATCGACCCCGAAGACTACGACTCCATCCGCGACGACATCGTGGCGCGTTGGCGCCTGCTGAAGAACCCGCGCACGGGCGAACCCGTCGGCGGCCCCGTCTGGACCAACCGCGAGATGTACAGCGGTCCCTTCTCCAAGTACGGTCCCGACGTCATGCCGCTTCCCCTGGCCGAGAAATACATGCCCGTCTGCTTCTTCGGCTTCGCCTCCAAAGAGCCCGTCTACGACAACACCACTCTCTACGGTAACCATCGCATGGAAGGCATCCTCCTCGCGCACGGCAAGGGCATCCAACCCGGCTCCGTCCCCAACGCCAGCCTCATGGACCTCGCCCCAACTGTCCTCTACCTCCTCGGCCTCCCCGTGCCCGACGACATGGACGGCAAAGTCCTCGAATCCATGATCGACCCCGCCGAGTTGTCGAGCCGCGCCATCGAGCAACTGCAAGTCGAAGACGCCGGCGACCATACCCAGGACGGCCTTAGCGACAGCGAGCAAGAAGAAATCCGCGCCAAACTGATGGGCTTGGGCTACCTGTAACAAACGGCCGAGCGCAGCGAGGCCACCTTCATTCGTAATTCGTAATTCGTAATTGTTTCCGCAGGGGGCTGACACGCGCCTGAATTTGGAGTAAAATGAAGCAAGGGACGAAGCTCCCTCGGGACGCATTCGCCCCTGGGTTGGCGGACGGGTTCCGTCGACTTCGGACAGCGTAGCGCGCGGCCGCAACCGGCTTGACCCCAAGCGGAGGAAGCTCGCATGCGAAAGCCCAACATCTACAAATGGGAGACCGAACTCTCGTTTGGCGGGAAAATCGTCCTCACGGTCGAGCCCGAAGAGCACGGAAACCTCGAGGCGAAGGTCTGGATCTACCGCAAGTCCGGTCCGGGCGCCCCCGAAACGCCGACCATACTGAACGCAACCCTCACCGACATCGAATTCTTGATGAGAGACCTCGCGGATTGTGCGGAGGTAATGAGCCACAGGGCTCCGAAGGCAATAGAGGCCTGATGTTGGTGTGAGACGTGCCTCGCCGCGGCGATCCCGCGGCGGGGCTTTTACATGGGGAGATGGGGAGGAGCAACCGTGGGCGAGGAGTATTTTTCGGCTACGCTGAGCCGGCCGCAACGCATTTCAACCTATGTGGGGATGGTACTGTTTGCGCTTATCCTGGTGGGCTCCGTATACGGGCTCATCGTCGGCGCATACATGATGAAATCCGGTGAGGCGGTGCTGCTTCTGCTTGTCGTCCCCACCATCCTGCCCATTCCCGTGCTCATGCTCGCGCTCCCGCGCTATGCGCCCAAAGGATTCGCCGTGAGCCCCGAAGGCCTGGCGATCGTGCGCCGCAACGACGGCCGGATTCCCCTCCCCAAAAGCGAGATCCTCTCCATCGAACCACAGGAGCGCGCCGCCTTCAAGCGCTGCATCCGAGGCTGCGGCGTGGGCGGATACTTCGGCAGTTGGGGCTGGTTCTGGAGCCCCGCCCTCAAAGGCTTCCGCGCCTACATCACCAACATCGACAACGCCGTCCTCGTCCGCACCCGCACCCAGGGCCAATTCGTCCTCACCCCCGACGACCGCGACCGCTTCATCGCCTGCGCAAGCGAAACGCTGCACCTGACATAACCGTACGACGCAAGACGACCCCGGCCCCGCCCGTCATTGCGAGGAGTCCTGCACGGCTTCTTCCCGTGCAGGACGACGAAGTAATCCCGGGACCGAGCAGGAGATGACTTCTCCTACCTGTCATTCCGAGCTTGCGAGGAATCTAATCACGCCCAAGCATTCGAGTCCTCCGTATGATTAGATTCCTCGGCGTTTCACTACCTTTGACCGGTGACTTAATCCGTGGTAACGTAGAGGTTATGTAACTTCCGAACGCGAATCTGGCATTCGTGGAACGCGAAAAGATCGTCGAATACCTGCTCAACCCGGCCCATCGCTACGGCGCAAGTAAGGCACGATTCTTTGGCGCGTTCGGTTTCCGCGCCGAGCAATGGGAAACATTCGCTCGGGCATTGCGCGAACACGGCCAAACCTGCGACGTCATGAAGGTGCATGAAACCGGATTCGGTCCGCGCTACGAGGTGGAGGGTGCGCTCCTTGCTCCCGACGGCCGGCGTCCACTCGTGCGTACGGTTTAGCAACAGGACAAGGCGGCCACGGCCCCTCGACTCATTACTGCCTATCCTTTGGAGGAAAAAGCATGATTAACGAACACGATTGTGTGGTGCTGACTCAAGACTTGCCGGACGAGGGGTTGAAAACCGGCGATATCGGGACGGTGGTCCACATCCATCCAGACGCAAACGGCTATGAGGTCGAATTCATGACGCTTGCCGGTGAGACCGTCGCCATCGTGACGCTGTTGCCAACCCAGGTGCGCTCCATAGCCCGCCGCGACCTTGCGCACGTCCGCGAACTAACGGTAATGTGACGGACCGTCTGCCTCCTTCGTTCCCAGATTGAATAGGGGAACGATAACAACCCGAGTCATTGCAGGAAGCGCCCACGCTCACGAGACAATCCCTCTTCCTCCCTCTCCCCCTGGGAGAGGGGCGGGGTGAGGGCTAACGCTTCCAACTTCAGACTATCCTGTGACACTCCCAAGCCCGGCGTTCACCTCCTTTCCTAACGGAATGCAAGGAGGCACAATAAAGTATTCGCCCACTGCAACATTGCTCCCCCAGACAAGTCATCGCCTTGATTCAGTCCTGAGTGCTCCCCAGTTCTGCTTCGAAAGTCTCATAGCCCGCTTCAGCGGGCTGCGGGATCTTTGAAGTAGAACTGGGAAGCATTGAGGCTCCAGCCCGGCCCGTTTCCATTCGCAAAAGCTGGCCGCGTATACTATGCGTACGTTGTAAATGTACTAATGCAAGGCATAAGGGGCACATCCCCTGGGGCAACGCGGAGATGGGCGTTTCGCCCTCGATTCCAAGTTGGACTCAGGAACGCACTAGTTACGAAATCTGTGCATTATCATGCCGTGAACGGTTAGTGGGCACGTATAACGCGGTCACGCGATCGGGACGAAGCGGAACCTCTGAGACGAGCTTGCTCCAAGTGCAACGGGGGACCGCGGCGAGCGGAATGCGGGTGAGGCACGTACAACCGGAATTGGGAAGGAACGCGCCAAGTATGTCTGTTGTTGCCGAGTACGTGAAGGAAATAAGGAAGAATCTCGAGAGAGGCGACTCCACGGAACACACCCACCGCCCAGCCGTGAAGACATTACTGGAAGCGTGCGGGAAGGATATTGTCGCCACCAACGAACCGCGCCGGATTGCCTGCGGCGCGCCGGATTTCAACATCACCCGGAAGGGGGTCCCGCTTGGCCATGTCGAGACCAAAGACGTTGGCGCGAATCTCGCCGAGATGGAGCGCGGCAAAGGGCCGAACGGTGAGCAATTCACGCGATACCGGGATGGATTGCCAAACTGGATTCTAACGGATTACCTGCAATTTCACTGGTTCGTGAACGCCGAGAAACGGCTGACTGTCCAAATCGCGGAACTGGACGCCAGAGGCAAAGTCAAGCCGTTGCCCGATGGCGAAGAAAAGCTCACCCAGTTGCTTGCCGCCTTCTTCAAACAAGAGGCCTTGACTATCGGTACCGCCAGGGAACTTGCCCGGCGCATGGCGGGCATGACACGCATCATCCGCGACTTGATTGTCAGGACGTTCGAGCACGAAAAGGAACAAGGCTGGCTTCACAACTGGCTCGCCGCCTTTCGGGAAACACTCATTCCGGAGCTGGACGCGAAGCAGTTTGCCGACATGTTTGCACAGACGCTCGCTTACGG
>JAVEWL010000206.1:0-8297 GCA_034004565.1 FCB group bacterium
CGTCGTAGCGGGAGAGGCATTCCAAGTCCTCGGCGCCCCAGTGATCCATATAATCATCTCGGGCCCAATCGGGGGGCACATGGGCAATGTCCAGCAACCCGAGCGTGGCGGCGTATTCCCACAGCAACACCATCGCATATCGTCCCTCGACCATACTCCAAGTGTCCCCGCCGCCGTAATCAAGGTTTCCGTATTGAGCATCGGTTATGTAGAGGCTCCACGGATCATCCGCCACCTCGTACTCAATATCGCTGGCAAGAATATGGCGAAAGAACTCGTCAATATCGATCCACTTTTCCGGCGGGCACGTGGAAAGAATCTTCTGGAGCGCGGCCCTGCGCGGAGCGACCCGTGT
This sequence comes from FCB group bacterium, assembly GCA_034004565.1. Taxonomy (GTDB): domain Bacteria; phylum Hydrogenedentota; class Hydrogenedentia; order Hydrogenedentales; family SLHB01; genus JAVEWL01. The sequence continues at coordinate 356 of JAVEWL010000206.1, forward strand.
CAGCCCGCCATTCTTCTTCCTGTTCTGTCCCTTGATGGCGTCAATGCGGCTGAACTCATCAATGAGACCCTTGTCCAGCCAGCGTTTCCACGCGTGCCGGATGCCCTCGTGAGCGGGACGGGCAAGGGCGTCGCGTCCCGTCTTCGTCAGCTCGAGTTTCGAGCCCGCGAGTCGCGCCCAACCCGCGGCCTGCACAATAAGCGGCCAGGCAAAAGCTCGAATGAAGTCGTCCGCCTTCTTGATCTCTTTGTCGGCCACGAAATCGCCGTCGCGCAAGACGGCAAGCACGGCCTTGGCGCCGCCCAAGGCCGGACGTAGCGTGGTGGCGCTTACCGTCACTTTGCCCGCATCGACCAGACGCAAGACCGCCACCACATCGTGCAGCGCGCCCTTGGTGGTCTGACACACCTCCAACGGCTCCATCTCCGACTCTTCCGAATCTTCATCGACGGGCACCGCTTCCGGCAGTGCATCCAGCGTGACGACTTTCTCGGGCATCGGCGGCGGAACAAACGCGCGGAATCGCTCCTTCAGATCACGCGGCATCTCGTCCGGTGTGAACACCACATCGAGCAATGTCCACGGGATATTCTTGTCCTGATAACTGTTGTAACGGTGCCGGCGCGGAACCTCTCCATACTTGGCCGCAAATCGGGTCATGTGCAGAAACGCATCCTTCCCGTGCGTCACTTCCGCCACGGCCGCCCGCGACAAGGGGTCCATGCTCTCCCACATTTTCCGCAACCCATCCCCGGCAAGCGCCTTCTCGATTACGGCGATTAGATCGTCCTTTCGCGTGGGCAGTTCCTTCGCAAAAAGCGCAGCCAGCAGTTTCAGATCCGGCACCGTCCGCGCCGAAAGCGCATCACGCAACGTGGCGAACCCCGCGTCTACGTTCCCATACCGAGCCATCACAATCTCCCAAGCAACAAACCAACGTGACTTGAAGGCGATATGCTAGGGTTTCGGAGCAATGGGTTTCAATCCTTCCCGGTGCGCCGCGGAACTTCGGCGCTGTGATTGCGGTGAAGGTTCCAACCTGTGTACAGTCAACCAAGACGTTTGCAAAGCATAAGGCACGTTTGTGGCGGTTCAAGAAGGAGACAAGTCATGGCTCGATGGTTAATTGCGCCGGCGGCGCTTTTCGTTATGTGCACTATGGCCGCGCACGCCGCCGACGGCAAGGAAGACCTCGTGCAATCCCCGAAGGAATTCGAGAAGTCGTGTGAAGCGGCAGGCGGCCGGGTCGATTTCGTGTTCGGCAAAGATCGACCCTTCAAGTCCTGCCACGCATCCACGCTCGTGCAGGCCCCCAACGGCGACCTGCTCTGTGCCTGGTTCGGCGGCACCGAAGAGAGTCACCCCGACGTGGCCATCTGGATGTCGCGATTCTCGGAAGGCAAGTGGTCCAAGCCCTTCCGCGCGGCGAAGGTTATGGAGCAGGCGCACTGGAACCCAGTCCTGTTTCGCGATGCGGACAACGTGATCCTGTTCTTCAAGGTTGGCGTCGACGTGCCGAACTGGCGGACCTATTGGCAGACCTCGAAAGACAACGGCGCGACGTGGTCCGAGGCGGTTGAACTCGTCCCTGGCGATGTCGGCGGACGCGGCCCCGTGAAGAACAAGCCCATCGTACTCTCCGACGGCACGTGGGTCGCCCCGGCGTCGGTCGAGACCAAGGAGCGCTGGGATCCCTTCGCGGACCGTTCCGAGGACAAGGGCAAAACCTGGACGCGTACCGAATTCTGGCCCATCGACAAGGCCACCCTGACCGGCATCGGCGCCATCCAGCCCACCTTCTGGGAAGACGCGCCCGGCAAGGTCCATGCCCTGATGCGGACCGGCGCGGGACGCGTATGGCGCAGCGATTCCGAGGACGGCGGCAAGACTTGGGCACCGGTCCATGCAACAGACCTTCCGAACAACAACAGCGGCCTCGACCTCGTGCGCCTCGAGGACGGCCGACTGGTCCTCCTCTACAACCCCGTCGGCGAAAACTGGGGCTCCCGCACGCCGCTCGACCTTGCCGTCTCCACCGACAACGGCGCCACCTGGAAAACCATCGCGCACCTAGAAGACAACCCCGACAAGAAAAGCGAATACTCCTATCCCTCCATCATCGCCACGAAGGAGGGCGTGGCCCTTTCCTACACCTGGCTGCGCGACCGCGTCCGCTGCTGGCAAATCCCGGAGTCCCTGCTGAAGTAAAAAATGTAACCCCGAATTCCCATTCGGGGTCTTTTCTTTAACTTTGTAGCGCTACCGTTGCACCTAAAAACCCCGAATGGGAATTCGGGGTTACATCCTGTGTCACATTTTCGACGTTTCCCACGGATTATGAGCGATACTCTAACCGATAGGGGTGTTCGTCATGGACAATCCGGCGTGGAACGATACGCAACTGGTGCGTGCCTCGCAGCAGGGCGACCAACGGGCGTTTGCGGCGCTCGTAAACCGCTACAAGGGGCTGGTCTCGGGACTGGCCTATTCCTCCACCTGCGACCTTCCGCTCAGCCAGGACCTATCCCAGGAAGCCTTTACCGTCGCCTGGCGAAAACTAAGCCTCCTCAACGACGGCGAGAAGTTCCGGCCGTGGGTCTGCGGGATCCTCAGACATCTGGTTCAGGATGCGCTTCGTGAGCGCCAGCGTGACGCGGCCCGCACACGCGCGCTCGATGACGCGAAGCGTCCGGCGGGCTCTTCCCCACCTTCCCCCGCCGACGCGGCGCTCGCGCGCGAGCAGTCCGAAACGGTCTCCCGCGCGCTGGCCCAGTTGCCGGAGGAACTTCGGCTGCCGCTGGTCCTCTTCTACTACGAGGGCCATTCGAGCAAGGCGGTAGCTCAATTGCTTGGAGTCAGCGACGACGCAATAAGGCAGCGCCTCGTGCGCGGACGCGAGCGGCTGCGCGAAGAGATGATGCAGGTGGTCGACAACACCCTCGATCGCCAGCGACCCCGGCAGGCCTTCGTGGTGGCGGTGCTCGCGGGTCTATCGAAAACGCCCGCGACAACGCTGACCGCCACGAAGACCGCTCTTTCCGCCGTTTCGATGAAGTCGCTTGCCGCCTCGGCCGGCATCGCCGCGACACTCCTCTTCACGACACTCGCGCTGATGTCACCCTCGACGGGCAGCGCGGCAAAGGCTGCTCGCCCGCCGGTTTCGGCCCAGGCCACCGCAAAGGCTCAAGCGCTGGAAAGCACCCCGGCGAAAACCGTCCCCGTCACCCCCGCCATAACGGTCGCCGAAGAAGAGCAGGCCGCCCCGCCGCAGGCTTCCAACACCGATGCCGACGACATGGCGCTGGCCGCATCCATCCTGGATATCGGCTGGGAAACGTGGAAGTCGCAGACTCAGTTTTCCGAGGCCTCGAAATGTGTCAACGCGTGGGGCTATCGCGCCGCGCTGGGCGACACGCGCTGCCGGGAAAGGCTGCTGCGCGAAGCGTGCGACCCTGATTCCGGCGATTACGGTCCCAGGAGCAATCAGATCCTGATCTCCACCCTGGGCGACGTCGAGTACGTGAACGATCTCTTCGCACGCTGCGCGAACGAAAACATCACGCAATACGACCGCATGGGCCACTTCGCCTCGCTGTATTTCTGCATCGAGTTTCTCAAGGCGCGAAACGTCTCCTTCCCCAACGACGTTATCGAGTCGGCCGTCACCATCGTGGAAACCATCGGACCGCACCAAACCATGATGAATTTCCTCGAGAAAACGGCCACGGAACGGGCGCGTCCCATGGCGGAGTACTACCTCATGGCCTCCCTGGCGGACGGCGCGGCCGTGCCGCTGTCCGGAGGCGGGTTCAGCGCCTTCGACGGCTTCGGCGGAACGGACCTCTGCTACAGCGGGTCTTGCCTCGCCGCGCGTTGTCTCTCGATACTCCAGCGCATCGGCAATCCGGCGTCCCGCGACGTGGTCCGCAACTACCTTACGCAGGCGGGTCCGCTGGCAGCGGCGCATGCCGCGTTCGTGCTCACGCGGCTGGGCGAGAAAGAATATGGGCTTGACGTCCTGAAGGAGATTCTGGCGAAAGTCGACGACCCCACGGTGCGAAGCGGCTGCCTGAACGCACTCGTCGACGCCGGCGAGAAGGAATACCTCAACACCCTGCGGCAGGACATGCTTTCAAGCAATCACCGAGTCCGCTTGGAGGCCTATTGCGCCCTGTGCCGGCTTAACGACGCCTCGTTTGTCGAGTCCGCCGTCCAGGATTTCGCGCAGTATTGGGACACCGGATTCTGGACCATCCTCGCGGCCTGCCCGGTCAATTCCCAAGCCACCCCGTCCGGCGTGCGCGATTTCCGCAATTCCGCCTGCATCGACTACTGCCTTGCCCTGGCGAACCACCCAACCGCGGTCACGCCAACGGACAAGACAGGCGCCCTCATGGGCGTCGTGGCTCTCACGGCCCTCCAGGACTCACCGCAGGCAAAACGCGCGTTGTCCGCATGCATGCCGGTTCTGTATGAGGCCGTGCCGCCCGACGACACCTATCCCTTCCGCGATTCCTGGTCGACCCGGCTCGTCTTCCTGCTGCACTGGGGCGACGCGGAAACACGGCAGGCCGCCGCGGATCGCCTCACCGAAGCGTATCGCCAGAATCCCGATATCGCGGGGTGGATCTCGAGAGATCTCGTCAAGGCCGCCAACCCCGAAGCCCTTCCGCTCCTCGTCGAAATCATGAAGACCCACCCGGCCGATGGAATCCGGATCAACGCCGCCGTGGGCTACTTCGCCATCAAATCCGGCAAACGCTGGTAGACTTTACCCGCCAAAGAGCGCAAAGGATGTCTTCTTTGCGCTCTTTGCGTTCTTTCGCGGCCAATCCCGCCGTTGCGTGAGATTCGCGTCCCAATATGCTATATTCCTGCCATCATCGAGTGCGATTCCGGAACGGAATCGAGCGGGAACCAGGAACTTCTTCGACTCTTTTCATTGGCAATAAGGTTGAGGTGCGGAAATGAGCAGAGCCCTGATCATCGGCGCGGGTGGCGTTGGAAACGTGGTCGTGCATAAGTGCGCGCAGGTACCGGAAGTCTTTACCGACATCTGCCTCGCCAGTCGCACTCTTGAAAAGTGCGAGCGCATCCGCGACATGGTCGGCAAGCCCATGGAAGTCGCGCAGGTCAACGCGGACAACGTCGACGAAACGGTCTCGCTCATCGAGCGTTTCAAACCGGACATCGTCATGAACCTCGCCCTGCCTTACCAGGACCTCGCCATCATGGACGCCTGCCTCGCGACAGGCGTCGACTACCTCGACACGGCCAACTACGAACCCCTCGACGAGGCGAAGTTTGAGTATTCCTGGCAGTGGGCCTATCAGGAACGCTTCCGCGACAAAGGCATCATGGCCCTCCTCGGCTGCGGCTTCGACCCCGGGGTGACCAACATCTTCTGCGCCTACGCCCAGAAGCACCTGTTCGACGAGATTCACAACATCGACATTCTCGATTGCAACGCCGGGTCGCACGGACATCCCTTCGCGACCAACTTCAACCCCGAGATCAACATCCGCGAAGTCACCGCCCCCGGCAAATACTTCGAAGACGGCAAGTGGATCGAAACCGAGCCCATGGCCATCTCACGCATCTTCGACTTCCCCGAAGTCGGCCCCCGCAAGGCCTACCTCATGTACCACGAAGAGCTCGAATCCCTCGCGCGGCACATCCCCGGCGTCCAGCGCATCCGCTTCTGGATGACCTTCGGCGACGAATACCTCACGCACCTGCGCGTGCTCCAGAACGTCGGCATGACCCGCATCGACCCCGTCGACTTCCAGGGTAAGAAGATCGTGCCGCTCCAGTTCCTCAAGGCGCTCCTGCCCGACCCGGCCTCCCTCGGCCAAGGCTACACCGGCAAGACCTCCATCGGCTGCGCCATCGAAGGCGTCGCCGCCGGACAACACAAGACCCTGTTCATCTACAACGTCTGCGACCACGAGCAAGCCTTCCGCGAGACCAAGGCCCAGGCCGTCTCCTACACCACCGGCGTCCCGGCCATGATCGGCGGAATGCTCATGCTCACCGGCGTCTGGAACGGCGAAGGCGTCTTCAACGTCGAAGAACTCGACCCCGACCCCTTCATGGACAAGCTGAACCGCCACGGCCTCCCCTGGCACATCAAAGTCCTGTGATTTTAGATTTCAGATTTTCGATTTTAGATTTTAAGAAGCAGGAATCAGCCAGCCATGTCGGAAAAAGTCTTCCCCCCTCTCCCTCTGGGAGAGGGCTGGGGTGAGGGCCATTCGTCCATAAAGTCCATCTCGTCCATCAATTTCCAAAATCTAAAATCTAAAATCGAAAATCTAAAATGAACATCGGCTTCGATCCAAACACCATCGAAACTCCCGCCTACGTCATCGACATGGGCCTGCTCGAACGCAACTTAAGAATCCTCGACACCGTCCAACAACGCACCAACGCCAAAATCCTCCTGGCCCTAAAAGGCTTCGCCACCTACAGCACCTTCCCCCTCGTGCGCAAATACCTTCACGGCACCTGCGCCAGCGGCATCCACGAAGCGCGACTCGGACACGAAACCTTCGGCGGCGAGACCCACGTCTACTCCCCCGCCTACACCGACCCCGAGATCGCCCAGCTCCTGCACCACGCCGACCACTTCTCCTTCAACTCCTTCTCCCAATGGCGCCGCTACCGCCCCGTCATCCAGGCCGCCAACCGCGACCTCAAATGCGGCATCCGGATCAATCCGCGCCATTCCGAAGTAAAAGTCGCAATCTACGACCCCTGCGCCAGTCGTTCACGCCTCGGCGTCACCCTCGAACAATTCCGTCCCGACGAACTCGACGGCATCACAGGCCTGCACTTCCACACCCTGTGCGAACTCAACGCCAACGCCCTCGAACGCACCCTCAACGTCGTCACCGAAAAATTCGGCCCCTACATCCAACAAATGGAATGGATGAACTTCGGCGGCGGACACCACATCACCCGCGAAGACTACGACGTCGACCACCTCTGCGACATCCTCAACAACTTCCGCAAGCAATTCCCCAACATCCGCGACCTCTACCTAGAACCCGGCGAAGCCATCGCACTCAACACCGGCTACCTCATCGCCACCGTCCTCGACATCATCGAAAGCGACGGCCCCATCGCCATCCTCGACACCTCCGCCACCGCCCACATGCCCGACATCCTCGAAATGCCCTACCGCCCCCAAATCATCGGCGGAGCCAACCCCAACGAAAAAACCTATTGTTACCGCCTCGGCGGCACCACCTGCCTCGCCGGCGACGTAATAGGCGACTACTCCTTCGACACCCCCCTAGAAATCGGCTCCAAACTAGTCTTCCAAGACATGGCCCACTACACCATGGTCAAGAACACCACCTTCAACGGAGCCCCCCTCCCCAGCATCGCCTTGTTCCACCCCTCCACCAAAACCATAGAAGTAGTCCGCCGCTTCAGCTACGAAGACTACCGAACGAGGCTATCTTGATCTTCATGTAACCCCGAATTCCCATTCGGGCTCTTTGCTTTTTCTTCCGCAGCACATCCCTTACCCAAAAAGCAAAGATCCCGAATGGGAATTCGGGGTTACATGAAGCCACAAGTTTTGCCGTTCCCTGAAAGGGACCCTTGGCGTTTGGCCTTTTCTGCAGGGAGGCAGGGCCATTTCCTCTTCCCCGAAGGGGAAGCATGTGAATAGCCGGGGGTGACCGAGTACCCGAGGGAACCCCCGGATCTACGTCCCTCCCTATCCCACCCTTATATGATGTTTTTTGCTTTCTTGCCTTATTGAAGCGAGCGCTGCTTTGATAGGGTGGCTGGCGGAGGTGGTTCGACCCTTATATGATGTTTTTTGCTTTCTTGCCTTATTGAAGCGAGCGCTGCTTTGATAGGGTGGCTGGCGGAGGTGGTTCGACCCTGGAGCGGGCCTTGTGGCCCAGCTCGTCCTTCAGGCGCCCCC
>JAVEWL010000207.1:0-8291 GCA_034004565.1 FCB group bacterium
CGTGGATGCCGGTTTGCTCCTCGAAGTCGTCGAGGATGGGCTGCGAATACATCTCGTCCAGCGCCGAGTACACGACCACGACGTTGTCCGAGCTTCCCGCACCGCAGCCCGCGCTTACCGCCGCGACACACGCCAGCGCTATTGTCCATCGATAGGTCATCGCCGCCTCCGTTGTTCTTGCCAAACCATCATAGTCCCTGGATGTGCCGCAGCCAAGCGGGCAAATGTAACCCCGAATTCCCATTCGGGGTCTTCGGGCTCAACCACAGCGCCACGAAGAGAAAGCAAAGACCCCGAATGGGAATTCGGGATTACATTTGCTTGTGTTGACGCTCGAAGCGCTCCTTGCCCTTCATCAAAAACAGGAACCCAAACGCGGCGGATGCGGCGAGCACAAGGTACAGGTCGCCCTCGACGCTGAGATCGTGGACGCGGACATCGGACGGGGTCCAGTAACTTCGCCAGCGATAGGCGCACAGCGCGAGGATCGGAGACAGGCGTTCGATGAAATTCTCGACGTGATAGCGGCCGGGCAGTTGCAGGGTGGATTCCGCCCATACGAGCATGAGCACAGGTCCGGCGTAGACACACAGGTTGGCCATGAGTCCGCCCGCCATGGCCGAGGCGGTACTCCTTGCGTAACCGGTCGCGAGGCAACTGATGCACAAGGTGAGCCACACGACGGTCACCAGCGTCGCGTAGCCGCCGAGCAGCATGGGCGCGGTTCCGAGGCCGAAGGGCACCGCCGCCAGCGACACGAGGAAGCCCAGCGACGTGCCCGCGAGATACGGCAGCACGGCCGCGGCCCCGCCGCCAAACTGGCCCCAGAAGATGTCGGAGGGGGAGAGCAGCGAAGCGCGCAGCAGGTCCATGCTCATGTTTTCACGTTCACGGACAAACGCACCGGTCGAGACGATATGCGCTATCAGGGCCATGACCACGACCTCGAGGACCAGCACCACGCGCTGCGCGTCCTCGTATTGCCAGGGCCTGCCCCATTCCTCCAGGGCGACGAGGAGGTGCACCCCCGTGACAACCGCCGCCGTCAGCACGAATGCCCACACGGTCGCCCGGGGCCGTCGGCTCAGGCTGTAGCGCCACTCCCGGACGAACACGGGGTTGTCGTGGTCGGCAATGAGCGGCAGGCGTTGCAGCGGATCGATGAGGTAGAAGGGGAAGCGGCGTTTTCGCGCGCGGAGGGCTTCCGGCTCGTCGATGAGCTTGCGGGACGGCAACGCCGCCGGGGCGGTGAGGCGGCGCGACAGCAGTATGGCCCAAAGGAGACACCCGCTCGCGGCGACCATGCGATAGGCCACCCCGGCCCCTGTTGAACCCATGCCAAGAGGCGCCGCGCCCGCGGAAAGGGTGTACAAATACCCGCCGAACAGAGCACGGGCAGTGTCCTCGAATGTGCGCTGAAACAGCGATCTCCCCAACAGGGTGTCGATGCACCGGTCCATATTTCCGCCAAAAAACAGGAAGGAGATGACGAGCAGGAGCAGAATGCCGGCAAGGATCCATCCGCCGAGCACGAATACGACACCCAGGTAGCTCATCGCCATGGCCTTTGCGGGACGGCGAAACGCCACCGCGCACAGGATGCCCATCGCCGCGCCCAGCAGCGCGGTGGAAAGGGTCAGCGCCGTCATATCCAGGACTTGACGAGCCGACACGCCCACCAGCATCAGTTGCGCGCCGAGGCAGGGGAGGCTTGCGACCATGAGCAGGACCAGCACCGCAACGGCCGCGAGGAATTTCGCGCCCACGAGCCCGCCGGTCGTAATGAGCGAGAGGCGGAGTTGATCGAGCGTGTCCTGGCGGCGTTCCTCGGAGAAGGCCAGCGCCGCGAGGCCCGGCGGCAGCAATGTGGCCGCGAGCAACTGCGCAAAGAAGAACAGGCAAAACATGGTGCGGGCCTGACCGCCGATGTAGGCGTAGCTTTGGCCCTGTCGAGGCCAATTGGCGGCCACCAGAAGGCAGCAGATGCCGACCACCACGGCCAGCATCCAGAACACCGCCTTGCCCCGCAGGGTCGCGGTGAGTTCGCGCTTCAGCAGCGCCCACGCCGGCGAGGTGAATGAAAATCCTCTCACGTGCTACTCCTCATCGGGCTCTTCCAAGGCCTTGAGGCGTTGGTAGGCGACCGCCAGGAGTACGAATCCCGCTATCACGACTATGGGGAGCGACGTCAGCAGGTTTTCCTTTGGATTCAGATGCATGTAGCTGAGGTAGTCCGGCGTTTTCGTGGAGTGGATGCCGTAATACGACGCCAGGGGCGACACTTCGATCAGTTTGCGCTGCCAATCGAGCACTTCGGGCAGGCGGAGATACCAGTTGAAAGACGAGAAGACGATCGTCAGCAGGGGCGGCGCCCCGTAAACCACCGCATTCAGCAGAAATCCCCACACGAGCGATTGCAGGGTGGTCTTCGCATGCACGCTTGTTGTGAAGGCGATGCAGAAACTCAGCCAGGCGCAGCACAACAGCAGCGCAAGCCCGTAGAGCAGCATGGTCACGCAGCCCTGGTCAACCATCTGCGCCATGAGCGCCATGGGAATCGCGGCGGCGAGCACGGCGAGCAGGAAGGGACTCAGGGCGATGAATCCCGCGGCGAGTTTTCCGATCAGAAATTCGTAGGGCGTCAGGAGGGTCATGCGCAGCATGTCGAGGTTGCCCTGCTCGCGCTCCTTGGTCATCACGTTGGCGGCGACGATCTGCACGACCACGGCCGCGATCAGCGTAGCCGAGATCATCCCCCCTTGCAGCACGCCCTCGTGGTCGAACAACATCCCCCAACTGGGAAAGGCCCACCACAGGCCCAGGAGCGTCGCCGTCAGGGCCGTGGCCACGAACATGCGGAAGCCGGTTTGCAGGCGTACGCCCAGGCCGTGCCGCACTTCGCGCACGAGAACGGGGTTGGCCTCGTCTCCGATGAGGTCGCGACGGCGCAGTGGATCGACAAGGTAGTAGGGAAAGCGGTGGCGCCGTTTCCACAATATTTCGGCGTCGTCGATGGGGCGCTCTTTGGGCACGCGCAGGGGTTTTTCGGGACGGCGCAAAATTCGGAATGCCCAGAGCAGGCACAGAAGACCTATGGTCGTGCGATACCCGAGTGCGGCCCACAGGATCTGTGCGAAACGGGTGCTGCCCCACAGGTGATCGTAGGGAGCCACGATGGCATCCTCGAAGAACTGCAGCAACCAGAATACGACAGGCCAGCCGACAGCGGTCTCGATGAACCCATCCACGGTATTCTCGCCCAGGATTACGCGCAACAGAAACCAGACTGCGACAAGCACAAGGAGCCAGCCGCCCATGGCCAAAGCCGTTCCCAGGTAGCTCATGATCATGAGGACCGGCGAACGCCGAAACAGGACCCCGCACAAGAGGCCCACACTGGCGGTCATGAAGGCCGTGCAGAACACCACCGCCGGCAGGGCCAGTACCTCGAAGGTGGACACGCCCACGAGCAGCATCTGGGCGCCCAGGGCCGGAAGCGTCGCCACGAACAGCAGTGCCACCAATCCCACCGACGCGGTGAGCTTGGCCAGTATCAGGCCTGGCGTCGAAACGAGCGAGAGCCGGAGCTGGTCGAGGGTATCCTGCCGGCGCTCCGCGGCAAAGGCGAGTGCGGCAAGCCCCGGCGGAATTACGGAGGCCGCCCAGAGGTGTATCAGGCCGAACTCCTCGAATAGGGTTCGAGCGGTCGATGCCACGCTCAGAAATGTGGCACCGGCTCGCGGCCATTCGATCAGGACCACGAGAATGCTCAGGCCCACCGCCACAACCGCGAGGACGAAGGAGCGTCCGCGTCGAAGTTCGTCTACGAAATCGCGCCGGAACAATGCCAATGCCGGCGGGGTGGTCAGACGTTGCATCGTCCTACTCATCGCGCTCTTCGTACTTTTGCAGGCGAAGATACGCCAGCCCCAGCAAGGCAAAGCCAAGACCTACCGCCAGCGCCAGAGCCAGGACGATTTCAATTCCGACCGCTCCGGATTGGGGATGCGGGGTGACCCAGTTTTCCCGGAAATTCATGTTCGCATACGAGAGCAGCGGCGAGACCATGAGTATGCATTTCCAAATGCTCATGACTTCGGTGCTGTGGAGATACACATCGAGGGCTTCGAGTGCGAGATACGACAGGGGGGGAATGCCGTAAATCACGAAATTCAACGCGAAGCCCCCGACAAAGGATTGGGCGGTGGTGCGCGAGCAGGCGCTCATGTAGAAGGCCGCGCAGAAGCTCAGCCATGCGCAGGACAGCAGCGTCATGAATCCGAAGAACAGGGCAGGCGGACCGCCGTGGCCCAGCACGAGGGCGAGAATGAACACGGGAGTGCCGGCGACAAGCAAGGCGAGCAGGAAGGGGCTCAGCGTGACGAGGCCCGCGGCGACCTTGCCCCGGAAGACGTCGTACGGGGTCAGCAGGGTCATCCGCAGGAGGCCGAGATTGCCGTATTCGCGCTCCTTGGTGATCACGTTCGCGGCAAGCACCTGGACCACGATGATGGTCAGGAGAATGAGGATCGTCATTCCCTCTTTCTGGGTGCTTCCGTAGCGATTCAACCCGCCCGACGGCCAGGACCACCAGAGCGCCATCAGTCCGACGATCAGGGTGGTCACCATGAACAGGCGGAAGACGACGTGGAGGCGCATGCCGAGGCCGTGGCGCAGTTCGCGCACGAGGATCGGGTTGGCGGTGTCGGCGATTGGCTCGCGGCGGCGCAGGGGATCGACGAGGTAGTATGGAAAACGGTGGCGGCGTTCCCACAGCACGACCGCGTCGTCGATGGGGCGCTCCTTGGGCACGCGCAGCGGCTTCTCGGGTTTCCGCAGGATCCGTACGGCTATCAGGATGCACAATGCGCCCACCAGCCCGCGGTAGCCGGCGGCGGCCAGCACAATGTCAACCGACGCGCCCGCGCTGCCCCAGATGGCTTCGTAAGGCCCCACCAGTCCTCTGGCGAGAAGGCGGGCAAACCCGTCAATAAACGGCCGTCCGACCAGCCGTTCAAACAGGCGGAAAAGGATCTCCATGGGTTCCTCGCCCAGAAGGAAGTACAGAAGGATGAAGGGAATCATCACCACATAGATCCAGCCGCCGTGGACCAGCACGACGCCGATGTAGCTGGCGACCAGCGCCACCAGCGGGCGGCGGAACACGACCGCGCACAGAAGGCCGACCGCGCCGGTCATGAAGGCCGTGGCGAGCACGACGACGATCAGGCTCACCACCTGGCTCAGGGCCACGCCCACGAGCAGCATCTGCACGCCCAAAGCCGGGAGCGTCGCCACAAACAGCAGCGCCACGAGTCCCACGGAGGCCAGCAGCTTTGCCAGCACGAGCCCGAGCGGCGAGATGAGCGAGAGGCGAAGCTGGTCGAGCGTTTCCTGGCGCCGTTCCGACGCGAAGGCCAGCGCGGCGAGCCCCGGGGGCAGTACCGTGGCGGCCACGAGATGTACCACGCCGAACAGGCCGAACAGGTCGCGCGCGTAGCGGCCCGCGTCCTGGATTCGCACGCTGGTCCGAGGCCAGCCTACCGACACGAGCAGGATGCAGATGCCCACGACCAGCACGGCGAGCGCGAAGGACCGCCGCTGGCGCAGTTCGCCGATGAAGTCGCGGCGAATCAGCGCCCAACTGGGCGGCGGCGTTCTGCCGGCGAGCTTCGCGGACGGCGCGGCGGTGGTCTGCTCTAGCGTGGCCACGCGCGGTCCTCCATGGGTATACCAGGATTGACCGGATGAGACGGCATCGACGGGACGAGAAGGAGAGGGGACTCCGCGTCCGCGCGAGCGGGCACGCAGCGTATGGGGGACACCGCGCACACGCTGAAAGTGAAGCGTCGCTTCATTTCGGTCAGATGCCGTCTCATCCTGTCAATCCTGGCAGTCCTCCTGCCGCGCGCTACGTGTCGCGAAGACGGTAGCGGGTGAAACCGTATATGGTTGCGCCGACGAGCCCGAGCGCGCCGGCCGAAAACACGGCCACGTTGCCGATCCAGTACCGGGTGAATACGGTTTGCCGAGTCGACTGCTCCGCGTTATCCAAAAAGACCGAAATGGGGGAATTCAGGACATGGAGATGCCCGAGCCAACCCGTTCTGGGGACCATCGAGAAGGCGATCGCGGTTCCGAGGAATGCCGCCACGGTGAAGAGGTACGTGAGGACGAGGGCCGTGCTGGTGCGCGTCGTGAGCAGCGAAGCGAACAGGGCCAGAGCCAGGCACAGCACCGTGCACAGCAGCAGCGTGACGTAGCCGGTGATCAGCAGATCGAACTCGCCCCGGAGCCCGCGCAGCAAGGGAATGGCACTGCCCAGCGCGGCGAGCAGCAGGGGCGCCGCGGCCGTCAGCCCCGCGAACAGTTTTCCCCGGATGATGTCGCCGGGCGACATGAGCGTGATGCGCAGCATGTCGATGTTGCCGGTCTCGTATTCGCGGGTGAGGGTGTTGGCGAGCATGGCGGGCGACACCGCGACGGTGCCGATGATCTGCGCCAGCAGCCAGCCGTTGATGAAGTCGTGTCCCATGCTGGAGCGGCCGCGCAGGAAGAATCCGTATCCGCCGATGATGACGTACGTGAAGAAGGCAATGTAGAAGGTGCGGATCATCGTGTCGGCGCGGTCGAGCAGGCCCCAGCGGACCTCGCGCACCATGACGGGGTTGCGGCCGTCTTCGATGGGCTTCTTTCGCTTCAAGGGGTCAACCAGGTAGAAGGGGAAGGTGAGCCGGCGCTCGCGCAGGCGGCGCGGATCGTCGATGGGCTTGTGCTTCATGCTTTCGGGCGTGGCCGGGGGGAGGCGCAGCGCGCCGTAGGCCACCACGAGACAGAAGAGCGCAATCACCCCGTGCACGATGACGAACACCGCCACATCCGCCACGGACGCCCTGTTGCTGAATATGCCGCCCAGCATGTAGATGGGATTGCCCGACATCATGGAGGGCCGCATGAAAAGCCGGCCTCCCAACACCGGCAAGAGCGAAAAGCGCATCTGGTTCAGCAGGAATACGAGGAAGCCGAGCAGGAGCGTGATGAAGGGGGTGATGATGAAGATGAGCACCATCAGACGGTATCCGCCCATTACGGCCCGCGTAATGTTCGGCTGCGTGGCGGAACTCAGAAGCCCGGCGGAGGCGCAGGTTACGGTGAAGGCGAGCAGAACCGCCACGACCTCGAAGAGGGCCACCCAGTCGATGCCCACCAGGAAGAACACGGTCGAAAAAACGGGGATGGCCGCGACCAGCAGCAGGACGAAGAACCCGACCACGCTGATGAGCTTTGCCAGCAGCAGCGCCGACGGCCGGATAAGCGTGACGCGCAGGAGATCCAGCGTATCCTCTTCGCGCTCGACGACGAGGGCGGCCGAGGCCAGCGCGGGCACGAGGAGGACGCTCGCGAGAAACAGCATGACGGAAATGCTCTGAAGCAGGTCGTTGGACAGGGCGGCCAGTTGACTGAGCTGGTATTGCCGGGTAGGCCACGAAAAGGCGATGCCGGCGATGCTCGCGCCGACAAACAGCGCCAGCACCACGAACGAGCGCGGACGGCGCAGCGTGCTCAATAGCTCGCGCCGAACCAACGCCAAGCCGGGCGTTCCGAAAATCACAGGCTATATGCCTCCCTTGGTGACCAGCATGAACACATCCTCGAGGGTGCCCTTGTCTTCCTCGAAATAGAGGAGTTTTATGCCGCGCTTGAACAGGGTTTCGTGGAGCGAAGCGAGCTCCGCGGGGCCGAGGTTGGTCTTGAATTGAAACTCGTTGCCGGAACGATCCACGTTGTGGATGCCCTCGATGCCGGCGAAGACTTCCGCGGCGGTGTCCGCCCCGTCGATCACCACGACGCGGATTTCCTTCTCCTGGCGGATGCGGCCGAGGATCTCGCGGTAATCGCCGGCGGTGAGCAGTTCGCCGCGCTCGATAATGGCGATCTTGTTGCACATGTCGCCGAGTTCGGACAGGATGTGCGACGAGATCAGGATGGTTTTGCCCATCTCGCGCAGGGTCTTCAGGAGTTCGCGAAACTCGATGCGCGCGCGCGGATCGAGGCCGCTGGCGGGCTCATCGAGCAGCAGCACCTTGGGATCGTGGATGAGCGTCTTCGCGAGGCAGCAGCGCTGCTTCATCCCGCGCGAGAAGGCGCTCACGAAGTCGTCCGCCTTGCTTGTGAGATCGGTGAGTTCGAGGACGTCGTCGATGATCGACTGGCGCTTGCGGCGCGGAATCTTGTAGGCCGCGCCGAAGAAGTCGAGGTACTCGCGCAGGCGCATGCCGTCGTACACGCCA
>JAVEWL010000208.1:0-8288 GCA_034004565.1 FCB group bacterium
GGATAGTCCGTTTACGCAACATGGTGGGATTTCCTCCAACGCCACTTCGCCCAGGAGCCAGCCTTAACAACCGAAAAAAACTTGCTTGGAACAGCGGCAACTACTATCGCATCAACCCTCTAGACTTGTCAAAGCCTCCGATATTCAAACGAAGCGTTCGACGTACCCTTTCATGTCGAACTTGCGTTCCAGGCCCTTGGCGTTCATGTAGCGGATGACGCCGAACACCGGCCGCTCGCCCCAGGGCCGGTCGTGCTTTCCGAACAACCACGCCACGCCCGCGTAACTGTTCGGGTCCCGGCCATCGAGGAAGTATTTATTGTTGAGCATGAGCGCGGTGTCGAAGGCCGTCTCCGGATCCGGCAACCACTCGATGAGCTTCTTTCCCCAATACATGCGCATGTAGCCGTGCATGCGCCCGGTGCGCAGCATCTCGTTCATCGCCGCGTTCCAGTAGGGGTCGAGCGTCTTCGCCGACTCCAGGGTTTTCAGGTCGTACGCCGGCTCGCGCGGATCCCCCTCGTGCTTCGCCAAAGATGCCCGCGCCCATGCCGGCACGCATTCATAGCGGTCGTACGCAGGATTGAAGTGGGTGAAGTTCATGGCCAGCTCGCGCCGGACAATCAACTCCTCCAGAAAAGCCTCCACCGAAGGCTCACAGCCCTGCGCCCTCTCCCCCGCCGCCAGCGCCACCCGCAACGCCGAAATCTGCCCGAAATGCAGGTACGGACTCAAACCCGACGGGATATCCGAGCCCGGTTCGTTGCGTCCCTCCGCATACCGGACAAGCTTTCGGTCCAGGAAATCCCCCAGCAAACGCTCCGCCTCCGTCGCGCCCCCGCGCCCGCCTTCCGCAGGTCCAACGGACCGGTCAACCTTGAGTCTCGTCTCAATGCCAGACAGCTTTACACCTTCCAAAGCGAGTCCAAGCGAATCGCGCTTCACCTTACGCGGCTGCAACGATACGAGGTACTCGGGCAGCAGCCGGTGAATCTTCGGCCGCAACGTCCGCGCCGCATACTCATCCCGATTCGAGGCCGCTTCCACGGGCACAACCACATCCGACTCCACCTGCACGACCGGGCAGCCCGCCTCTCGGGCCACGCGCTCGCGCCATGCCCGCTGATGCCGCAGATACCCCCGGTCCACGATGACCATCGCGGCGTCGACGGCCAGGCCGAGCGCGACTTCATCGGGAGCTCCCAAGCGCACCACCAGTCGAACTCCGCGCTCACCCAGACGCCGCTCCGTCTCGCGCAACCCTTCCAGCAGAAAGGTATAGTGCCGCAGATTGGCCTCGGGGTAGCCCGGCATTAACCCGAACCCCACCACCACGGGAAGCCCAAGCTCGTTCCCGCGCTCGATGGCGTACTCAAGGGCATGGTTCCAGTCGGCCCGCTGCGACTGCTGCATCCAATACAGGACATAGCGTCCTTTCCGAACCGGCTCATCCTGGAGCACCCGAACCCGCGTTTCCTGAATCATCGAACTCTCTCACCTCGCCCGCATTGTCGTGCTCGTACTCGTGCTCGTACTCGTGCTCGTAATCGATGTTTCTTCGTAATCGTAATCGTCATCGTACTCGGATTAATGCAAAAAGAAAAAAGCCGATTACGAGCACGAAAAGCGGGGCTGGCGAGGGGGGTAACGACCTTCGGCCCGACCCAATTCCTTCCAATCCGCCCCTGAATCCACACGCTTGAGCATGCGGAGCCCGCATAGTATACTTCCGCGTCCGGTAAAATGTGGCCCATTCGGCGCGACGGCGCGGGGCCCATCGGGAGGGAGCCGGCCGGCCGCAACGTCGTGACGGCTTCCGGGGCGCACCACCGCCAATGGCATTGATATCGATCGAATCTCTTTTCATGGGGAATCGGGGCATGGGCCAAACCACCGGCCTGTCGTGATTATATTGTAAAGATGGAGGGCATCGTAATGGCGAACGTGGATCCGGGAAATGTGCGCAACGCGGGTATAGTAGGGCATGGGGGCGTGGGCAAGACGACATTGATCGAGCACATCCTCCATGCCGTAGGTAAGACGAACCGCATCGGTAAAGTTCAGGAAGGCAACACGGCCGGCGATTACTTGCAGGAAGAAATCGCCCGTCAACATTCCATTACGATGAAACTCTTCCATTTCGATTGGAAGAACAAGCGAATCCACCTCGTTGACCACCCCGGCCTGCCCGATTTCGTCGGGGAAATGGCCTCCTCGACCTCGATGCTCGACGGCCTCATTATCGTGGTCGACGCGAGCACCGGCCCGCAACTCGGCACGGACAATGCCTTCAAGTACGCCGACCTGTACGGCACGCCCCGGGCCATCTTCGTGAACAAGCTTGACCGCGACAACACGAGTTTCAGCGACACCGTCGACGCCATCCAAGCGGCCTACGGCCCCCAGTGCGTGCCCGTGGTTGCACCCATCGGCAGCGGCATGGGCCTCACCGGCGTGGCCAGCATCTTCGACGCCGAGGTGCCCGACGAAGTCAAGGATGAGATCGAAGCCCTCAAGGGCAGCATGGTTGACGCCGTCGCCGAAGCCGACGACGCCCTGCTCGAGAAATACCTCGAAGCCGGCGAGCTTTCGCCCGAGGAATTCTCGACCGGCCTTATGAAAGGCATCAGCGCGAGCAAAGTCGTGCCGATCCTCGGCGGCAGCGCGGACAAAGACGTCGGCATCGCGCAGTTGCTCGATTTCATCACGAACGCGTTCCCCTCGCCGCTCGATCGCAAGATCGTCGCGCACGATTACCAGGACAAAGAGTCCACGGTGCAGGCATCGGCCGATGCGCCCTTCCTCGCCCAGGTGTTCCGTACCGTGGTCGACCCCTACGTGGGCCAGTTGACCCTGTTCCGCGTGCTCACCGGCACCCTGCGCTCCGATTCCGAATTCCTCAACACCACCACGAGCGCCAAGGAACGCACCGGCAAGCTCTATCTCATGAACGGCAAAGAGCAGACCGCGGTCGAACAAGTGGTCCCGGGCGATCTTGCGGCCATGACCAAGCTGAAGAACACGCACTTCGGCGATACCCTGTCCGCGCCGGGCGGCGTCCTCCAGGTCGCAAAGATTGCACTGCCCGAATCCATGGTGAAGCTCGCCATCGTGCCCAAGTCACGCGCCGACGAAGACAAAATCGGTGAAGCCCTCAACCGCCTCGCGGAAGAAGATCCGACCTTTACCCACTTCCGCGATCCGGCCACCCACGAGCACGTCATCAAGGGCATGGGCGACCAGCAGCTCGAAATCTTGCTCGATCGCATGAAGAACAAGTTCCACGTCGAGGCCGAAACCAAGACCCCGAAGGTGGCCTACAAGGAAACCATCAAAGGCATCGCGGAAGCCCAGGGCAAGCACAAGAAACAGACCGGCGGCCACGGCCAGTACGGCGACGTGCACCTGCGCCTCAAGCCGAACGAACGCGGCGCGGGCTACCTCTTCGTCGACAGCGTCGTCGGCGGCGTCGTGCCGAAGAACTTCATCCCGGCCGTCGACAAGGGTGCCGTGGAAACTCTCGAGCGCGGCATCATGGCGGGCTATCCCGTGGTCGACATCATCGTCGAGCTGTTCTACGGCTCGTACCACGACGTCGATTCCTCCGAAATGGCGTTCAAGCTGGCGGCCTCGCTCGCACTCAACAAGGGCGTCAAAGATGCCAAGCCCGTCCTCCTCGAGCCGATCAGCATCATCGAGGTCACCCTCCCTGAAGAATACCTGGGCGACATCAACGGCGACCTCAACAGCCGCCGGGGCCGAATTCTCGGCATGGAGGCCGTCTCCGGCGGCCGCCAGGTTATTCGCGCCCAGGTACCCGAAGCCGAAGTCCTGCGCTACAGCACCGACCTGCGCAGCATGACCGGCGGACGCGGCACATTCACCATGAAGTTCAGCCACTACGACGAAGTGCCGGAACATATCGCGCAGCAACTCATCGCGGCCTACCAGAAGGAAAGAGCCGCCGCCGAATAGTCCCCAGCAACCTCGCGGGCCGGTCCGGAAGCCATCGGACCGGCCCGCTTCTATTTTCTTCTCGTGCTCGTGCTCGTCTGGAGTCTCGCCCTTCTTGGTGCTGGCAACCCGCACTTCCCGTGCGGTTAAGGTGGCCAGGGGCGTTTTGGCGATTGGGTGGGTAGAACGGGGTCGTCAAAAGTCAACGGGGCTCTTCGGGTGCCACCCACAAGCTCCACTCCGGGTGCGCTGGCGCGCCCCCTCGAGTTCCGCTTGAAGGTGGCACCCAAGACGGTAACCTCCGATGCACGAGCACGAACTTAAGCTTAATGGCGCGAGCACACGTGGCTGTTCCGCCTCAATACCGGTATATCGCCGCCAACCCTGTCGTGGCGGGCATCTCCTCCGTGGGAACCACCAGCACCCTCCCTCCCTTGCTTTCGACCAGTTCACCCAGATCGTCCAGGATGTCGTCAAACCGCGGGTTTCCCAACTCCCCCGATTCCACGCGGCCCGTGGTCCAGTCGACCCTGCCCGGCATGATCCGGTCCTCCTCGAGGAACAGCGTTCCCACGCGCCCCAACGCCGCCGCCTCCGCAACCTGCCCGATTTGGTCGCTACCCAAGCCCTTGGCGCGCCCTTCCCCGAACGCCTCCTTTAGCGCCGTGAGTTCCGCCCGCAATTGCGACTCGACGATGGCCCACGCGCGCTCCCGGAGTTCGTTCGCATTTACACCTTCAGGGTCGACCGCAATCCCTCCCTCCATCAGGAACGGGTTCTGGCTCAATTTTCGGAACATCGTGTGGTAGTCGGCCAAGGCCGCAAGAATCAGCGGAAGCCGGGACGTCTTCGAATGATGCTCGCGTATCGCGGGGTCCACCATGCGAAAGAACCGTTCCGCCAGGCCGTCCACCTCACGCTTGGCCACGCCGCCCTGCCCGCGACGCTCCGTTGGGCCTTCGACGGGCTGCCCGGCGTAGGCGGGCGAGCCGACGTCCTCGGTCGTCTCTTCGCCCAGAGTCTCCCTCACCGAGCGCGGTACGCCCGGTGCCAGCTCGACCTCGTCCAGCACGTCGCGGTTGCCCTCATATAGCCGCACCGAGTGACGGGTTAATGCCAGGATCTGGTACCGCCCCGCGGTCTGCAAGACCCGCCGCAACGGTTTCACGTGAAAGCTGTCCGCCACCACGGCCAATTCGGGTACGGGACGCTGCACTCGAAAAACCTCAAAAAGCCCGGGTGACCGGAAGACCGCCATCCCATCGGACGCGTGGTTCCAAAAGTCTCCGTCCGCACCCAGCGCCTCCAACGGTTGCAGGATTTCCGACACATCGGCCGCCGGGTAACCCTGCCGCAGGGAGGCATCGAGGTCCTTTACCAGGTTCTTGAATCGGATCGGATCCTGCTGGTTTTCCGGGCGAAACCGGTGGGTGGGCTGATAAAGCGACAGGCAAGGCGCCTCCGCGGGGTTAAGCAGGTCGGCGAAATTGGGGGTTAGAAAGCTCATGTGCGAGCTCCTTATTTGAAGACGCAACGCTGCGTCCGATGCGGTGAAGATCCGTCGCCTCTCTTACGCCGAGGGGTAACGGAGTGATAACGCTGGGGTTGCATACTCTGGAGCGCTACGCGCGCGAAGGGCAAGGCGTCATCAGCCTCTGAATATATGATAGGACCGGCTTTGGCCCGCGTCAAGGCTCGTGGCGCCGTAGAGCCGATTTGCTTTCGCAAGCCAAACTTGCTTAAAGTTTACCTGTATGTCTACGAAGGCCTGCGGGCCTCCGGTTTAACTCCGGTCAGGCTCCCGGCGCGCTTTCTTGACTATTCTTGTTATGGTACTATACGGCGTTGGACCTTTGACGGTATGAGAGGACAACGTGGAACAACGCAAACTACACAGTGGCGTCGCCCTTATTGAAGTGAGCGACCCGATGGTGCTGACGGAAATTGAAAGCGATCAGTCTCTGCAGCCCTTCCTCGGCCAGCGCCTCTCCGAGCGCTGCGTCGCGGTGCAGCCGGAGGCGATTCCCCATATCGTGCGCCGGTTGCAGGGCTTAGGACACATGCCGAGGGTCGTGGATTGAACGCCCAGACGTACACGATCAAGGAATGCCTCCACGGGTACACCAACGAAGCGTTGGGCACCATGTGCGGGCATTGGAAGCTGGCTTCCGGCAACAAACCCGGCCGCATCCGTGCGCTCGAACGCGTGCTGATGGACCCCCTGCACCTGACCATGGCGATCGCCCTCATGGACGAAGCCGCCCTGCGTCTCGCGCACCTCATTGCCGGCCGGGGCCTGGTCGACACCGCCGACCTCCTGAGCGTTCCCGGCCTGTACTGCCGCCAGAAGCCGGAACTGCCTCTGCAAAAGCTGGCGCAGACGGGCCTGGTGCTCTCGTGCCCCCAGGAACGCGCCGGCGCGTTCTCTTTCTCGCACCTCGTTCGCAAGTACCAGCCGGGCGAAACGGGACCGATGCTGTTTATCCCGGATGCGGTGCGAAGACTTCTTCCGGCCGCGCCCGCCGTCAACATTCCCGTCCCTGTGGCGCCGGCTCCGGCGAACGCCGCCGAACCCGGTCCCGAGCGCGCTACCGGCATTTTCCTCGAGACCCTGCGCATCGTCGAGGCTGTGTCGCCCCGCGTCACGTCCACCGGCGAACTCCACAAGAGCGACGAAGTCCGCGGCCAGGAACTCTGCCGCGACGCCGACATCTCCGCCGACGCCCTCTCGCTCGCGCTCATGATCGCGCGCCAGATGGGCTGCGTCGAGGAAAAGGAAGGCCGCCTGCGCACCACCCCCAAGGCCGAGCAATGGGCCGAAGAAAGTCCGGCCAACCGCATGCGTGAGATGTTCCGCGCGTACCTCGATGCGGACGACCTCCCCGACTTGCGTATCTTCTTCCCCGAGATCGCCCCGGCCATGGAAAAGCGCATGCCTTCGCGGTCGCTGCGGCGCGGCTATCACCGAAAGCTCATCGCGCAGATCCTGTCCGAGCAACCCGAAGGCGAGTGGCATTCCTTCGACTCGCTCATCGAGACCGCGCGCGTGCTCGACCGCAACGTGCTCTTCCTCGAGGAGCGCTGGCGCGCCATCGAATCCAACGCGCGGGAATTCTCCGCGGCCTGGCAGGAACGCGCCTGGGCAGCCCACGAAAAACGATTCTTCACCTGGATGGTCGGCACCCTCTTCGCCGAACTCGGCATCGTGCAGGCCTCCGAAGACGCGGGCGTATTCCGCGTCACCCCCTCGGGGCGCTACGCGCTGGGCGTCGGCCCCGCCCCGGAGGCTCCCGCCAACCAGGGCCAGGACGCCCTCCTCGTGCAGGCCGACTTCGAGGTGATCGCCTTTCTCGATCGCTGCCCCGCGGGACTGCGCCGCAAGCTCGATACCTTCTGCGACCGAAAACGCGGCGGCCCGGTCAGCACCTACGTGCTCACGCAGGACAGCATGTACCGCGGCGTGCGCACCGGCGTCAGCGCCGCCGAGTTCATGCGCCTCATCGAGCGCTGCGCCAGCAAAGGCATCCCGTCCAACGTACGGCAGCAGTTCCTCACGTGGGAGCGCAAACTCGAGACGGTCACCATCCTCTCGTCATGCAACCTGATCGAGTGCCGCAACGCCGAAGACGCCGCCGCACTTGCCGCGGACACCCCGAAGGCCCGCGTCATCGGCGAGCGCTACGTCCTCGTCAACGGCACCGTGCCGGAGGTACCGGTACGAATCGAATACAACGGCGCGCGCAAACCCTGCCTCGAGCAGGCGGCGGGCCTTAAGCTGCGCGTGCCCTGGGCCAAGTGCGATCTGTTCGCCCCGCGGCTAATCGAGGGCCTTGGCGAAATTTCGACCGAGGACGGCGACCTCGTCCTGACCCTCTCGCGCGGAAAGAGCAAACGCACCGACTGGGACCCCGTGCTCGAGAAGCTCGAGTCCTACACCGGCACGCCGCTCGCCGCGCGTTACCGCGCCACGCTTCACGCGTGGAACGGCGAGGTCGAACCGGCCGTGTCTCGCGCGGCCACTCTGGTCCGCTTCGGCGACCCGGAATCGTGTCAGGCCGCGCTCGAAATTCCCGAGCTGGCCCAGCACCTCGAAGGCGCCCTCGGACGCTTCGTCGTGGTCGTCAAGCAGGGTGAACTGACGACCTTCAAGAAGAAACTGAAGGAATATGGAATCTCCATGGCCGCCGGCGACGTCATCGTCGACGGGCCCGAAGACAATTCGCCCGCACCCACCTCTGAACCGGTCGTCGAAGCGCCCAAGGAAGCCCGCAAGGAAGAAGCGCATGCCGAGAAAGCCGCACCCTCAAACGGTCACGGAGATCGGAAGAGCACAC
>JAVEWL010000209.1:0-8287 GCA_034004565.1 FCB group bacterium
CGCGCAGGCAATAGGATCCGGGCCGGGCCAGCGACGAGGAAACCGCCACGTGTCCTTCAATGTTTTCCTCGGCAAACATGGGGTATCCGGCCGCCACCCTTCCCAAGAGCGGCAACGTGGCCACTTCGCTCTGGTAGAGGCCCTGTCCGGCGCGTTCGGTGACGTGGATGGAGCGGGCCTTCGAGGTGCGCTGAATGTATCCCTTTTTCTCGAGCGCGACCAGGTGATCGTTGACGCCGTTGGTGGAGGCAATGTTGAAATACTCGCCGATCTCGGCGATGGTGGGCGGCAGACCATCCTCTCGGATTCGATCGACGATGAATTGCAGAATGGTTGCCTGGCGTCGCGTCAACTCTTTTGGCATATCGGGCACCTCCCGTCAAGACCGTCTCGGAGCGATTTTCATCGTGGAGCACGGCAACTGAATTCATTTTCAGTCTTATTTTTCCATTTCCGGGGTACAAAAGTCAAGAAACCTGAGGAGGCGCCCCGAAGAGGAAACCGGGGAGATGAAAAAGAGAGGGAGCGGCGGGCCTTGGGTACCCGCCGCTCGATGCGGGGAGTGTCTGAAAACCTTCTTTTTTCCGTGTATTCCTGGCGCAAGAGGGTCACGGTTTAGTGAAGCACTTTCCTGAGACCATCGGGCTGCGGTCTTCTGGTCTCAGTCGAGGGGTTCTCGTATCCGGCTTGGGCTGCGGTGCAAACTTCTTGTAGCGTTGAAGTGAGTGCCGGATGGAACCCCTCCAGGCCTCAGACACCGAGGGGAATTTAACACAATATATAGTGGTTGTCAACAAGTTTTTGTATCGGTCCAATTTAGGACAGGAAAGCCAATAGCTACAGCATAATGGAGGATAAAGGGGAGCAAAACGGCAAGACATACAAGATATAGAAGAGCAAGATCATGAGGGGCCGGCGGTCAAACCCACCGCCTTTCAATATATAGTGTAAGTGTTTTCCGCGCACGTTCCTGGGCCGTTTCTGCGGGGGTTGCGTTCGCCCCCCGCCGCTGATACGATCTATATGATTGGCAGCTAACGGCATACGTTGCGGGTTTTCCGCTGGAGGGTTGGAGAGAAATGCCTTTGTTCCAATACAGTTGCAAGCAGTGTGGCGCCGAAAGCGAAATCCTGGTGCGCGGCACGGAAGCGCCCGCTTGCCCCAAGTGCGGTTCCACGAAGCTGGAAAAGCAATTGAGCGCGTTCAACGCGGTCAGCGGAAAACCCAGCATGCCGATGGCCCCGTGCGGCGCGGCGAAGTGCTGCTCGGGCCAGGCCTGCGGCTTGAACTGAGTCCAGTCGAAGCCGCGGCCCGCACCACCGCGGGACACCATTCATGAAAAACGATCCCGAAGAGCGCAGGGAGCCCAGGCCGTCCGACGGTTTGGCGCGTTACGTACTGAAAAGGCTCTACGCGCGGCGGACGGTAAGCCTGTATTTGCTGCTGGCATTGTTTGTTGCGCTTCCCCTGGGCACGCAGATGATCGGCGCCAAGGAGGATCCGCGCCGTTTTGCGCTTTTCATCACATTGCACCTGGTGTTCCTGTTCGTGGTGCTGGTACGGGCGGTGTACGACATTGCGGAAATCGCCCGCGATCACATGAAGGAACGGGAGCGGGTCTACCGCAGCACCTTGGGGGAGCGCGAGTTTGCGCGGGAACTGGGCGAGCGCGTTTCCAGGCACCGGGACGACGTATAGGGCCGATAAATGCTTTCGAAAGCAACAGGGATAGTCTAGGGATGGTTGAGGCAAGGGGGCGGGTATTGGCGCTGGCGCCCAACTGGGTCGGCGATGTGGTTATGTGTACCCCCGCGCTCCGCGCCCTGCACAAGGCCTTTCCCGATGCGGAACTCACCGTTGCGGGCCGCGCCTCGGCCTGCGCCCTTCTACAGGGCCTCCCGTGGATATCGCATTGCGTCACGCTGGCGCAGCGCCCGCGACCGGCCGAGATGCTTTCCGCTGGACGCCGCCTGCGTTCTCATGGTACGGACCTGGCCGTCGTCTTCCCTCATTCCTTTCGCGCGGCGCTCCAGGCGTGGCTTGCGGGTGCAACGCGGCGCGTCGGCTACGCGCGCGGCGGCCGTTCGTTTCTCCTTACCGATCCGGTCGAACCGCACCGTGAAGACGGCCGCATTACGCCCATCTACATGGGGCGCGAATACCTTGATCTTCTGAAACCCCTGGGCATCGAAGACGACGGGCTGGGCTTGGAACTTGCGGCCGATCCGGCCGCGGTGCGGCGCGCGCGGGAAGCCTTGGGCGGTTCGGGACCTCGAGTGGGTTTTTCGCCGGGCGCGGCGTTCGGTCCCAGCAAGCTCTGGCCCGCGGAGCGGTACGCGGCCGTGGCCGATGCCTTGGCGGAGCGGGTGGACGCGCGCTGCGTGATCCTGACCGGCCCCGGCGAGGAGGACACCCGCCGGGCCGTTCTGGCGGCGGCCCGGACCCCGTTTATCGACTGCGACGGGGGCAAGCCTTCGTTGGAGACCTTGAAGGCGACGGTCTCTCAGCTCGATCTGCTGGTATGCAACGATTCGGGCGCGCGGCACGTGGCCGTGGCGTTCGGCGTGCCGACGCTGTGCCTCATGGGCCCGACGTCGCCGCTTTATTCCGAGGGACCGTACGAGCGAGGCCGGGTTCTGCGCATCGATGTTGATTGCGGCCCGTGCCAGAAGCCCGTGTGCAGTACCGACCACCGATGCATGACCGGCATCTCGGTGGACTGGGCCGTGGAAACCGCGTTGGAGATACTCGAAGAAAAAAACAAGAAGCAAGAGACAAGAAACAAGAAAGCGTGAGCCGCACGTGGACGATTGTTCGTTACCGGATCTCTTTCTTCTTATAGGTCTCCGGTTCTTGTCTCTTGTCTGTGGAAACAGGAGTTGTTCTGATATTATTGCCCGGCTGCATGTGCTGGCTTGTGATGTTGAGGAGTAACGATGTCCGATACACCCGTCCGTGAGGCCGTTGCGGAGACGGCGCGGCAAGAAGAGTCGCCCGCCGCGACCGCCTCGTCCGCGGACTTGCAACGCATTCCGCCCGTACGCGGCATTCTTCCGCTACACAACCACCGCGGAAAGCCGATTGCCCTCCTGGACCAACGCCGCTGGCTCCGCCTGAACCGGCTGGTATTCAAGTCGGATAAAGTAGACTTGCTGGCCTTCGGGGCCAGCGCCCCGCCGCTTGAGTTGTTTGGCACCGCGCGCGAACTTGGCGCGGTATTGTCGTGGCGCACGGACTGCGCGTCGCCGCCGCCGGATCTGAAGCCCCTGCGCGCCGCGGGCCTGCACGACATTTTCCTGACGCCGCTGTCCGTCGGCGGCTCGCATTTCTTCGGGTGGCTGGCCGCGTGCCGCGAAGCGGGGCTGCCCGTGCGCGTGCAGCTTCTTGCGCCCCTTCAAGAGGAAATCGATGCGGGATTTCTGGCGGACGCCGGTGTGCGCGCCGTGAATCTCGCGGCGTTCGACCCCTTCCAGGAGAAGCCGGGCGCGCGCAACGCCGAGGAAAGCCGTCGCGGCGTGGAGGGGATGAACGCGCTCGTGGATGCCCTGGAAGCGCGAGGCATTGAAGCGAACCTCGTGCGTCTCCCCTTCTGCCAAACCGAGCCGAAACGCTGGCCCAACATCATCAACAGCCGCCAGTTCTTCCTGGACCACCAGCAATACCAGTCCCAAAGCTACGAAATCGCCCGCGGCCTCTACCGTCGCGGCCCCGTCACGGCCGGCAAGGCGATATTGATGCTCCTGGCGAAATCGACGGTGCAGGGCAACCCGATCGACGATTGGCTCCTGCCGTGGCTTCTCAACCGGGCCTGGCTGCACGCGCGCGTCATGGCGTGGCGCAAGCTCACGCGCCACCTGCGGTTCCTGCGGCATGTGCCGAAGGAAATCGCGCCGACGGAAGAGGCGTATGCCGAACACGGCAAGCAACGCGCCGAGGAAGAGCGGCGCGAGTTGGGTCCCGTGTGCGCGGCGTGCCGTCTCCGCCGCATCTGCGATCGCATCCCCCCGGAGTTGAACAAGGCCCTGCCCGGACTGCGTCCCCTGGCGCAGGAAGGCGAGCTCGTGACCGCGCCGCTGTGCTTTGCCGAGCGGCAGCACAAGTACTACGACGCCATCGACGCCGAGCGCCACCGTCTCCCCGAGGGCTACGAGGAACTCGCCGAATCGACGGCGCGGCTGATGGTGAACAATCCGCCCACGCGCCTGCTCGGATCGCAGGACTACGGCGTGCAGGACGCCTTTTTCGATCGGATGGAGGGCGGTGTGCGCTGGTTCTCCTTTTCGAATGCGGAGAAATTGAGCACGCCGCTGGCGCGCCTCGAACCGCCGTTTACCGTGTCCACGCTGGTGGCGGGCGGGATGGCCGATTTCATCGGGTTCAGCCTGGGACGATTCGTCCGTCTGCTGTGTCCGATGGAAGGGTATCGCCACGAGATCGGGTTGCACGTCGACGCGGAGGGCCGTTTCGTGCTGCTGCGGGACGGGTTGCCCGTGCGGCCGGCGCAGTTCGATTCGCAGTTCTACGTGCCGTTGCGCCTTGGCGGCGTGCTCGAACCGCGGCTCTCGCTCTGGAACATCGACGGGAACATTGTGACGCAGACCATCCGCCTGTGGGAACACGCAAAGGAGGCGCCGGCCGAGCGCCCGCCGGTCAAGTATTCGATCCTTATCGTCTGTACGCGGTACGCGCGCCGGCTCCAGGCGACGCTCCGCAGCATCGTGCATCAGCGCGACTTTGACCTGCGCCAACTCGAGATCGTGATCGGGTACGTACCCGGCCTCGATGCCGTGGACGATATTCTCGACAGCCTCCAGTTCGCGTTTCCCGAGCTGCGAATCGTGCGTTCGCCCTTCCCGCCCGAGCGGGCCTACTCGAAAGGCTTCATGATCAACGAGTCGGCGCGGATGGTCTCGGGCGAGTGGATCGTGCTGATGGACGCCGACATTCTGCTGCATCCCGACACGTTTGCCGCCGTCGAACGCGAGAAGGACGACACGCATTTCCTCTTCCCCGACGGGCGCAAGATGCTGACGCGCGAGACCACCGGCAAGGTGCTCCTGGGTGAAATCGAACCGTGGAATCAGTGGCGGGAACTCATGGATTCGCCCGGCGAACACCGTCGCGGCGAAGCCCGCGGCATTCCCATCGGCTACTTCCAGGCCGTTCGAACGGAATGCTTCAACGAGGTGGGTTACCAGGAAGTCGAGCACTTCGAATGGGCCGACATGCAGTTCGGCATCGACATGCGCGCCAAGTTCGGCATCGAGAAGCGCCTGAGCGTCTCCGTCGCCCATCTTGATCACGGCGGAAGCCGCTGGTACGGCACCCAGCAACATTTCTAAGTAGTATGTCCATCGTGGAATGATAAGCTGTGGTGTTTTGGATTTTGGATTTTCGATTTTGGAGCCATTCGGGTTTGAATCCGGAATTGTGCTATGGCTTGGGGGGGTACGTAAAGGACAACTAGGACGAATGCCCCCTCACCCACACCCCCAAGCCATGAAGCCGGCTTGGGGGTGCCACAAGACCGCTGGGGCCTTTCTTCGTTCAGGATTGCTTAATTCCCTCTTGCGGTGCTGAAGTAGATGGGCATAGAATGTAATGCGCAGGGGCAGTGTCAGGCAATGAGCCAAAGCGGGGGGCTTCTCATGAGCGGCAACGGCAAGACGGCGCTGGTATGCGGTGCTGGCGGCTTCATCGGGGGACACTTATGCCAACGTCTCCGAGACGAGGGGTATTGGGTTCGCGGGGCCGACATCAAGGAGCACGAGTACCGGGCGTCCGCGGCCAACGATTTTGTGCTGGGCGACCTGCGCGATCCGAAGGCATGCGAGCGTATCGTGTCGGACGTTCACTTCGATGAGCTGTACCAACTGGCCGCGGAAATGGGGGGCGCGGGCTTCATCTTCACCGGCGACCACGATGCGGCGGTGATGCACAATTCGGCGACCATCAACCTGAATATGGTCGAGGCCGCGCGGCAATCCGGCATCGGCAAGATCTTCTATTCCTCGTCGGCCTGCATCTACCCTGAATACGCGCAGCGGGAATGCGACAACCCCGGCTTGAGTGAATCGGACGCCTACCCGGCGAGCCCGGACAGCGAATACGGCTGGGAGAAGCTTTTCAGCGAGCGGCTCTATATGTCGTATTCGAGAAATTACGGCATGGAAGTGCACATTGCGCGCTTCCACAACACCTTCGGACCGTACGGGACCTGGTCGGGCGGCCGCGAGAAGGCTCCCGCGGCCATGGCCCGCAAGGTGGCCGAAACCGCGGACGGCGGCGAGATCGAGATCTGGGGCGACGGCGAGCAGACGCGCACCTTCGTGTACATCGACGAATGCGTGGAGGGAATCCGGCGCTTGATGAATTCCGATTTTGCGGGCCCCGTGAACATCGGCTCGGACGAACTCATCTCGATCAACGACCTGGCGAGACTTGCCATGAAATTCATGGGCAAGGAACTGCGCATTCGGCACATTGAGGGTCCGCTCGGGGTGCGCGGCCGTTCCTCGGACAATACGCTCATCCAGGAGAGGCTGGGCTGGAGGCCGGCCTGGCCTTTGGCACGAGGATACGAGATCACGTGCGGCTGGATTGCCGAGCAGGTGTCCAGGCAAAAGGTCTTGCAGCCGGCGTAAGGCCGCTAACGATCTTCGTGGGTCTTACGGAATCTTATGGGGCCCATAAGACCCGTTTTCCACGCCCCCGCCAGTCTAATGAGAAAAAAGGCGGCGTCTCGCGAAAGACGCCGTCTTTTGGTTTGCCGATGGCGTTATGCCTTGACGATTTTCTCGCGGTTCCTGGTGACTTTGCCGGTCATGTTTCGGGTGTCGACCACAAGCTGGGCATGCTCGACGATGAGGTCGGGATCGTAGCTTGAGTGCGCGGTGGACACGAGTACGCAATCGTAGCCGCGCAAGTTCTCGGGCGTGAGATCGACGGATTCCATGCTGATCGAGTGGTGGCGGCCCGGCTTGATGCGCGGCACGAAAGGATCGTTGTAATCCACCAGGGCGCCGCGTTCGTGGAGGAGTTCGATAAGCTTCATGGTGGGGGATTCACGGGTGTCGTCCACGTCTTTCTTGTACGCGGCGCCGAGCACGAGCACGCGCGAACCTTTCACGGGCTTTCCGGCGCGGTTCAGCGCTTCCATAAGCTTCGTGACGACGTACAGGGGCATGGCCGTGTTGACTTCGCCGGACAGTTCGATGAAGCGGGCCGACACATCGAATTCGCGCGCCTTCCACGTCAGGTAGAAGGGGTCGATGGGGATGCAATGGCCGCCGAGGCCGGGTCCCGGGTAGAAGGGCATGAACCCGAAGGGCTTCGTGGACGCGGCGTTGATGACTTCCCAGATGTCGATGCCCATGCGGTCGCAGACGACCTTGAGCTCGTTGGCGAGGGCGATGTTTACGCTGCGGAAGATGTTTTCGAGCAGCTTGGACATTTCGGCGACTTCGGGGCAGCTCACCTTCACGATGCGCTCGAAGATCTTTTCGTAGTACTGCGAAGCGACGGCGCTGCACGCTTCGGTGACGCCGCCGACCACCTTTGGGATGGTGCGGATCGTGAAGTTCGCGTTGCCCGGGTCTTCGCGCTCGGGGGAGAAGGCCAGGAAGAAGTCCTTGCCGACTTTCAGGCCGTTGCGTTCGAGCACGGGCAGCATCAGTTCGACCGTCGTGCCGGGGTAGGTCGTGCTTTCCAGCACGACGAGCTGGCCGGGGCGCAGGTTTAGCGCGACCTGTTCCGTGGTGTCGACCACGTACTTCATGTCGGGTTCGTGGTTCTTGTTCAGCGGCGTGGGAACGCAGATGCTGATGCAGTCCGCCTCGCCCAGGCGCGAGAAATCGCAGGTCGCCATAAACTTCTTTTCGTTGACGACCTTGGCGATCCAGTCCGACCCGATGTGTTTGATGTAGCTTTCGCCCCGTTCGAGCTTGCTGATCTTCTCGGGGTCGACGTCGAAGCCGATGACTCTGTACCCGGCTTCGCAGAGGTGTTGTACGAGGGGCAGGCCCACGTAGCCCAATCCGAGAATGGCGCCCACGGCGCTTCGATCGGCGAGTTTTTGTTCGAGTAGATTCCGCATGGCTCTCCAAGTAGTCGATAAGTTGGCACGGGGCTTCGCACGGAGGAAGCCGCGGCGTTTCCTACCCAGACCGGCTCACACAGGTGGCACATGACCACAATTGAAGCGGCATTATAGCGGCTGTTCCAGATCGTTGCAATTGCGGGGTTCCGAAACCGCCGGCTTTCATTCGGAATTGCGTGCGGTGCATAC
>JAVEWL010000210.1:0-8282 GCA_034004565.1 FCB group bacterium
CGGTTATGATTGCAGTCAGGCGGTTAGGGGGTAGTCTTGATGGACACGATGGACTTGATGGACGCGATGGACCGCAGGCGTTTCCCCTCTCCCCCATCGGGGGAGAGGGTGGGGTGAGGGGGCGCTATTGCCTTTGCGGCAGGTCGTGCGCAAGAAAGGGGCTATTTGAACATTACCCAGCCCACGGCGCCGATGAGAAGCAGGGGCAGGCACACGGCCAGGGCGATGCCCAGGACGTTGGTGCTGCGCTCGGGCACGCAGGGCGTCGTGGTCAGGCTGTAGTCAAAGCCGAGCAGGCTCCTATAGACCAGTTCGATGTAGAAGCCGTCGTAGCCTTCCTTGGGAGCCTTGACCCGGCCCGAGTAGGTGCCGTCGGGGTTGGCGGTCAGCACTTCGCTGCTGAAGGCGGAGTCGCCCACGGTGATCTTCCGGAAATCGAGCACGTCGGAATGCGCGCGCCAGAGGCGCACTTCCTCCGGGCGCGGCTCGCCGGGGGTCACGAGATAGGTGCCGTCGGGCTTGATGTCCCAAGTGAACTCGGGCATCGGCTTCTTCTTCGCGACGCAGTTGAAGAAATGCGTCAGGGCCTTGATGGTTTCGGTGGCGGTATCGAGGCCGTGATCGCCGTTCGCCTGGTACCGGATATACTTTGGCGCAAGCAGGCCCGGAAAATAGAAGTTGGCCGCGTCCAGCGTCCAGTACTGATCGCCGGAGCCCAACAAAACGAGCTTGGGCATGGTCAGCGTGTCGCGGTAGGAATACGGGTCCACGATATCGAGCAAGGGCCTGGCGTCCGGGCTGGCCATGAAATCCGTCAGCTTGAGATCGGTGTAGTCCTGCACCTCGCTGCTGTACGTTCCGTACCACTCCTTCTGGTGCGCCATTTGCAGGGGTGTGTTCAGCATGTCGATCACCATCGGGGCGATGCCGGCGACCCGCGGATCGATTGCGCCCGTGAGCCACGTCGTCCAGCCGCGCTTCGAGGCGCCGGTGACCACGAAGTCCTTGACGTTGACTGCGGGGGTTACCTTCTTCAGGAGGTCCTGAGAGGTATCCATTGCGCGTACGGCGCTCTTTACCATGGGCAGCAGGAGCGGCCAGGTCGGATCGCCGGTGTCGACGTACTGGCGGTAGGTATAGGCGATGATCTCGTCTTCGGTGCGCGATTTGCCCTCCGCATTGAACACGAGCGGTTCGCTGGGCACGCCCTTGAGCATCACGACCACCCCGCCCGTCTTGCTGACGATATTGCTCACGGCCTGGGCTTCCTTGCCGTCGACCGTGGGCGGCCGGTCGTGCTTGTTGTTGCCGCCCGTGATGATGAGCAGTGCCGTTTCGGTCTCGACACGATTAGGCACGAACACCATCACCCAGTGCCGCCAGACGGGCTTGTCAACGTCGTTGGGATGCCAGGTCTGAGATGTCATATCAACGACATAGACCGTGCAATCCACACCGGGCCCGGAAGAGACGACCGAATAGGCGTAGGTGGGATCGGGTTCGTTAACGTAGTTCTCGAGCGCGCCACCCCAGGCCATTCCGACCCAGATAAAAGTACACAGCCAGACACCGGCCATAATCGCTTTTCGCATTGGACTTCGCACTCCCCATAGTTGCAGCCAGTACAGTAAATCTCCGTGTGCGAGAACCGGGACACCCTGGAAGCCCGCCCGGTGGGACGATTTCCTCGATAGCCCCAGTGCGCCAAACACCCTGTAAGTGCGCACACCCGTGTATTTTGCGCCGTTTGGCCGCGAGAAGCAATGCGGAGGCGGGGGCCGGTACGAGGGGCGGGGCTGGACGTTCGACATTTGTAAAGGCTCGTGCATGGGACGTTGCCGTCCTGGGTGCCACCCACAAGCTCCACTCCGGGTGCGCTGGCGCGTCCCCTCGAGTTCCGCTTGAAGGTGGCACCCGGGGAGGGAGTGATTGAAGGTGGCACCCGAAGAGCCTCGTTGGCTTTTAACGCTTCCGTTCTACCCACCCAATCGCCAAAACGCCCCTGGCCTCCTCAACCGCACGGGAAGGGCGGATTGCCGGTTCCAAGAAGGGCGAAACTCCAGACGAGTACGAGTACGGAGAAGTTCGATTTCGAGCACGAAAAAGAGAGCGGCGTCCCCCGGGTGGTGTTACGGGGGACGCCGCGGGGTTTGTGGCGGTTACTTGAACAGGAACCAGCCCACGGCGCCGATCAGGAGCAGGGGCACGCAGACGGCCAGGGCGATGCCGAGCACGTTGGTGCCGCGCTCGGGCACGCAGGGGGTGGTGGTCAGGCTGTAATCGAAGCCGAGGATGCTCCTGTAGACCAGTTCGATGTAGAAAGCGTCGTAGCCGTCGCCGGGGGCCTTGACCCGGCCGGAGTAAGTGCCGTCGGCGTTGGCGGTCAGCACTTCGCTGGTGAACGCGGAATCGCCGATGGTCATGTTGCGGAAATCGCGCGTGGGCGCGTGGGCCTTCCACAGACGCACCTCGGTCGGCTGCGGTTCGCCGGGGGTGACGAGGTAGGTGCCGTCGGGCTGGATGTCCCAGGTGAATTCGGGCATCGGCTTCTTCTTCGCGACGGAATTGTAGAAATGGGTCATCGCCTTCAGGGCATCCGGCTTGCTGTCGACGCCGTGGTCGGCGTTCGGCTCGTAGCGGATGTACTTCGGCTGCGACAGGCCGGGGAAATACAGGTTGGCCGAGTCGAAGGTCCAGAACTGGTCGCCGGTTCCCAACATCACGAACTTGGGCAAGGTGAGCGTATCGCGGTAGGAATAGGGATCGACGATATCGAGCAGCGGCTGCGACTCGGGCGTGCTCAGGAAGTCCGGCAGATCGAGTTCGGTGTAATCGCTGATCTTGCTGCTGTAGTCTCCGTACCATTTCTTCTGGTTCTTCATATGCTCGCCCATGTTGAGCATATCGATCACCATCGGCGCGATGCCGACGACGCGCGAATCGACCGTCGCCGTGAGCCACGTCGTCCAGCCCCGCTTCGAGGCGCCGGTCAAGACGAAGTCCTTGACGTTGACCGGCGGCGTCTGCTTCTTCAGGAGATCCTGCGTGGTGTCCATGGTGCGGACCGCGCTCTTGACCATCGGCAGCAGCAGCGGCCAGGTCGGATCGCCGGTGTCGGCAAACTTGCGGTAGGTATAGGCGATGATGGCGTCTTCGTTGCGTTCTTTGCCTTCTTCCTTGAACACGAGCGGCTCGCTGGGCACGCCCTTGAGCACGACGACGACGCCGCCGGTTTGTTTGGCGATGCCGCCAATCACTTGCGCCATGCCCCCCGTCGGTTCGGGCGGGGAATCGTGCTTGTTGTTGCCGCCCGTAACGACCAGCAGCGCCGTCTCGGTCTCGATACGGTTGGGCACGAACACCAGGACCCAGTGTTTCCACACGGGCAGGTTCACGTCGTTGGGACGCCAGGTTTGGGAGGTCATGTCGAGCACGTAGGCCGAGTAATCCGGGCTTTGCGCCGACCCCACGACCGAGTAGGTGTAACTCGGGTCGGGCGCCTTGACGTAGTCTTCGAGCGCCCCGCCCCAGGCCATGGCGGCCCACAATAGTGAACAGAATCCGAGACCGAACGTTATTGCCCTACGCATAGCACTATGCTCCCCCCTGTTAGCAGCCGGCACAAAGGACATCGCTGTCAACGAATGCCCGCATCGCAAGGCGGCCTGATAGGACCGCTGGAAGTTCCCGGTCCCGCGCCCCTTGAAGGCAATCGCCCCGGCATTTTTGCGCACTTCTGGGTCCGGAAGCAAGATTTACGAGTTCTTGCTCCCCGAAGCCGCCTCTGTTACCCTTCGGGTGTGGGGCCCGGGCACAAGGAGGATACACGGGAATGAAGTACGAGGCCGTCGATGGATTCCGACAAGGCTGTTCAACAGCCGGAATGCCCTGATATGCGCGTATTGGGATTCGACCCCGGCACCGCGACCACCGGGTACGGTGTCGTGGACATCACAGGCAACAAGCTGCAACACGTCGCGCACGGGACCATATTGACCACCCCCGACGAAACCTTCCCCGAGCGCCTGCGGGCGATTCACACCGAAGCCTGGCGCCTTATCGATCTGTATAAGCCGCACTATGTGTCGATCGAAAAGATCTACGTGGGGCGGAATGTGACGACGGCGGTGACGGTCTTGCAGGCGCGGGGCGTGATCACCCTCGCCGCGGCGCAGCACGGGCGGCCGGTGGCCGAGTTCGCCGCGTCCGAGGTGAAGAATTCCGTCGTGGGCTACGGCAAGGCCACGAAGCGGCAGGTTCAGGAGATGATCAAGCTCATCTTGAACCTGGACGATCTTCCGAGGCCCGACGATGCCGCGGACGCGCTCGCATTGGCGATCTGCCAGGCGCATGCCAACCGCGCGCCGGTGTCGCGGGTTCTGACGCCAGTGAAGCGATAAGAACCGCAAGATAATTGGCCGCAAAAGAACGCAAAGGACGCAAAGAAAGCGCGCTGTTTTCTTTGCGTCCTTTGCGATCTTTTGCGGCTATTGTCTTATGAGGGGTTCCGCTTTGACGGTGAACTCCTTGGTTTCCTCGCCGCGCAGGACGGTTAGCTTGGCGCTGCGACCGGCGTTGCCCGCGATGCGGCGGGCCGCTTCGTCGTAGGGCAGGTTGAGCATGTCTTCGTCGTCCACGCTCTTGAGGCGATCGCCTGGCTTGATGCCGGCGCGGTACGCCGGAGAGTTGACCGCGACGAGCAGAGCCCAGTAGCCGTCTTTGAAATCGCCGAGAAGCACGCCGTAGGCCGCTTCTTTTGCGTCGGTCGAGTCGGAATCGAGCGGCGCGAGCAGCAGGCGGTTTTCCGCGAAGTCGAAGATCACGTCGGAATGCTTCAGGAAGCCCGTGCCGAGAATAGCGATGTCGCCGGTGTCGCGGACCGTGCAAAAGGCGTGGCGTAGTTCCGCGCCGGCGAGGTTCACGGATTCTGAATAGACCTGCATGCGTCCGTCCGGGGCGGGCGTGCCTTCGGCGGCCTGGAACTGGACGCGGGGCACGTCGATGTCCAGCAGGCCCAGCGATTGCGCCAGGGACTTCGGCACGGCGAGCGCGCCCGCATACGACAAGTCGACCCGGGCCGCGAAGGGTTTGCCGCCGTTGACGGTGAGCATGACCTGCGGGCCGTCTTTCTCGGGCCGTAGCACGGCCGTGCGGCTGTAGCGGCGCAGGTCCGGCAGGGCGTCCGGGGGCAGATAGGCGAGCCGGCCGCGGCTGAAGTCAATTGCGACGCAGGCGCCGGCGAAGCGCGCGGGCAGGATGCCCGCCATCGGCTCGCCCAAAACGGTTCGCAGGTGGGACAGGTCCGCGGCCTCGACCACCGCCTGCGGCACGGCGAACAAGCCGACTTCGAGGCTGGTAAGGCTGGCGGCGTCGCCTTCCTTCGCGCTCAGGCCCAACTCGGAAAGGGTTACCAGGTCAAGAATCGGCCGCTCAACTCCGAGGTCGAGCAGGAAGGAATAGGGACCGTGGCCGCCGGCCGATACGGGAATGACGATCTTCCCCCGCGCGGACAGGAAGGGAACATAGGGGTCCGGCGCGGGCGGTTCTTCCGCCTGAGCGAGGCCCGCCGCCAGGAAACACGCAATGAGTAGCAAGAGGGTATCCTTTCATTCGTTTGCATACGGCAGTGCGATTATACGTGAACGGGCAACCTGGCATGCACACAGGGCACGAGGATCAGACGAGCTGATTTGGTATTATGCGGAAGTACGTATAGCGAGGATGCTGGGGGGATGGATTGGGGGTTGAGAACGTGGGCATGATTAAACGAAATGCGGTCGATACATCCAAGTTCAACCAGAGCGCTGAGCTGCCCTACGAATTGCGTTTGGAAGACTTCCAAATGGCAATGCAGGATGTATACGATTTCTTCTATGACGTGAACAGGCTCCTGGCCCAAAAGGGGCTACAGCGTCTGGATGATATGCTCCGGCCCGCAATCATGTCCGGCATGCTGTCCGACACGCTGACGGCGAGCCTTGCCAAGCATTCCCGCACTTTGACGGTGAATACGTACTTCAACGGACATCCGGATTTGGTCGTGCAGGGCATCTACCCCAGGAATGCGGTTAAGGCCGGCACCGAAGGAATCGAGATTAAGACCACTCGTAAGGCAGGCGGTGCGGTTGACACGCACGGTGCAAGAGAACAATGGATGTGCGTCTTCGTTTACCGTACGGACCAGGAGACGGAACCCGCTACGGCACGCGGTCCGATGACGTTCACCGAGGTATATCTTGGCAGAGTCGAAGTGGAAGATTTCCGCAGGAACGCTCGGAGTGAGCTTGGGACAAGAACGGCCACGCTGCATAAGCAAGGAATAATGAAGCTAAGAGGCAACTGGGTATACCGTGTTTAAGAATCGGCACGCGGACGGAAGGACGCCAGAGCGGCGATAGAAGTCCGCGCGAGTTCGAAAAAATGATTGTCTTTTTCGACCCCCACACTTGTATACCCAACAGCCTCCGCCGCGGCCAGCGTTGAGCCCGAACCCGCAAAAGGATCGCAAATCGTTCCCTCACCGAGCGGAAGCACGGCACGCACCAGTTTGCGCAGAAATGCTTGCGGTTTGAGGCTCGGATGCGGCGCCAACTCCCGCTCGCTCCTGTGAGTTGGAGCCGACTTGATAACGTCGCAAAAAGGGTGGTCAGCGGAAGGCCGTCGAAATCCGCCCGTTTTCCATTTCCGGAGGTTGTCTTGAACCCGTCCTTCCAGAGGCTTGCGAAAAGTTACCCACGGTTCCCACGACGACCTTGGCATGACACTTACTTCTTCAAATTCCTCGTGGGCCGCCTTGGGTCTATCTCCACCCCGCATGGTCATGACCAGTCGAATGATCTCGCCTCTCCGTTCCAGGCCCGCCTCTGCCAGTGACCACGAGACGATATGCGACAGCAGGGGGTTGGAAGCCACAATCACGTTCGCGCCCGGCACCAGTTTGGGCAGCAGTATGCGGGCCCAATCGAAGAAGAAGGAACTCAGCTCTTTGAGTTGATCCTCTTTCAATACGGTAAAGCGGGGCAGCGGCGAACGTTGGTGACCGTCGAAGGCCGGAGGAATTCTCCACACGCCACCGTGGCGCTGTCGCAGTTTCGCCTGTTGCTCCTGGGTGTATTCGTGCAAGCCGTACGGGGGATCCGTTACCACGGCATGAATGCTCTCGTTCGGTTGACGTTCCAGCCACGTAAAGCAATCGTCTCGAAAAAGCTTGGAATTACCCACGCAGATGCAAGGTGGCTCGATCCCTTCAAGTTCAAAGGAGAGTTCCCGCTGCGAAACTGCCGAGGAGGCGCCGCGCACGTGGTAGTAGCCCCGCTGCTCGCGTACGAAAGACTCCGGGGTGTTCAAGTTCAAGTACGACCGCACCGAGGACGCTGAGGTAGGTCCAATAATGGCGCAAACCCCTTCTTGAATCTCTTGGACGGAAAGCGGCCTCGGGCTGCTCATCAGAGTCTCGATCACGGCATCGCGCACGCGCCCGGGTTGTTTCTTTGTCTGTTTGCGTTTCATGAGACCATGGTAGACGTCCAGACGTCTGTAGTCAAGAATCTTCTCTCTCCGGTTTGGTGAGAGCGCTCGGGTATTGTTGTGAGCGGTTTCGTTGACAAGCCCTCATACCGGTGATACAATGC
Organism: FCB group bacterium; assembly: GCA_034004565.1. Classification (GTDB taxonomy): domain Bacteria; phylum Hydrogenedentota; class Hydrogenedentia; order Hydrogenedentales; family SLHB01; genus JAVEWL01. Next base: position 7,632 of record JAVEWL010000210.1, read on the forward strand.
AATGTCTTTCTTTGGGCCATAAGGACGCGTTTCCATCGATCGAAGGCTTTGCGCGCTCGATTTTGCCTGGGGAATGAAAATTCCGACGCCGTTAAGTGGGCGTCCTGAGAGAGGAGGTTGAGTCTGAGTGACGAAAGTCCGCGTAAAGCCGGATGAACCCTTCGAGAAGGCACTGCGGCGCTTCAAGAAGAAGTGCAATAAAGAAGGTCTGATGCAGCGCCTGAAGGAAATGAAGCATTACGAGAAGCCGAGCGAGAAACGCCGCCGCAAACTCGCGAAAGCGATTGCGCGTCAAGCGTCCGCGACCCACGAATCCTGAGTCGGACGGCTGATCGCTGCTGACGATGATTGTTCGGAGCAGGGCCCCTTTAGGGGTGGCCCTGCTTCTTTCTTTTTGGGGCGCGCTTCGTTCTTCCGGCATTTGCCGGTCGCCAATTGCCGCCGATGACCGCTCGCTACTTGGCGACGGCTACTTTGTACACCCCGGTCCGGGCCGTGATGAAAAGGGTCCTGGCGTCTTTTTCGCCGAAGGCGCAGTTGGCGGGGGGCTGCGGCGTTTCGACAACACCGAGGGCTTGGCCTTCCGGAGAAAACACGCGAACGCCTACATCGGACGTACACCACAGACGGCCCTGACGATCGGTCTTGATG
>JAVEWL010000211.1:0-8270 GCA_034004565.1 FCB group bacterium
GCGAAAAGCGTCATGGCCTCGGCAAAACGGTTAATCGACGTGCGCCACTGCTGGCGCATCAGCAGCAGGATCGCCGAGATCAGCGTGCCCGCGTGGCCGATGCCGATCCACCAGACGAAGTTGATGTTGGCAAAACCCCAGGCCGTGGGCACCGTAATGCCCCAGATGCCGGTGCCCTTGATGAAAAGCCAGGCGACGGCCTGAAGGAACATCATCAGGACCAGGAAGGAGAGAAGGACGCCCGCCATCCACCACCGCGTGAATCCCTTGAAGTAGACCGCGGAGGCTATCTTGTCGGTGACGCTCTCGTAAGTCTGGTCACCGCCGATCAGGGGGATATGAGGCTCGCCGCGCTCCGTCTTCTGTTCTTTCAAGGTTGGCATCACTGCACCTCTGATTCATACGGCGGTTCGAAAGCCGCCAGGGCCGGGTTGGGGTTGGTGAGACGCGCGAGATACGTCGTACGCGGCTTGGTGTTCAACTCGCCAAGGACGGCGTAGTTGTGCGGCTGAGCCTTCTGGCGCCGCACCGCGCTGTCGGGATCGTTGATGTCGCCGAAGAGGATGGCGCGCGTCGGGCAGGCCTGCTGGCACGCCGTGACGACCTCGCCGTCGCGAATGCGGCGGCCCTGCTTCTTCGCTTCAATGCGCGCGAGGTTGATTCGCTGCACGCAGTACGTGCATTTCTCCATCACGCCTCGCTGGCGGACCGTCACGTTCGGGTTGCGCATCGGCTTCAAGCTTTCCGTCGTGCGGTCCGTGTACTGGTAGAAGTTGAAGCGGCGGACCTTCCACGGACAGTTGTTCGAGCAGTAGCGCGTGCCCACGCAACGGTTGTAGACCATCTCGTTGAGGCCCTCGTGGCTGTGGACCGTCGCGCCCACGGGGCAGACGGGCTCGCAGGGGGCCTTCTCGCAGTGCTGGCAAAGCATCGGCTGGTTGAATGCGCGCGGGTTCTCGGGGGAGCCGCTGTAGTACGTGTCGATGCGCATCCAGTGCATTTCGCGGCCCCGGATGACCTGGTCCATGCCGACCACGGGAATGTTGTTCTCGGCCTGACACGCGATAACGCAGGCGTTGCAGCCGATGCAGGCTTGCTGATCGACCGCCATGCCCCAGGCGTATCCGTTGTACTCGTAATCGGGGTAGAGCGAGTAGCTGTCGTCGTGGTGCTGCCAATGCTTGACGAAGTCCGGCTCTTTCAAGAACTCGCCCAACGTGGCGCTGCGGATAATGCCCCGGCGGTTCGCAAAGGAGTGGTGCAATTGCGTGCACGCCAATGTCGCCGTGCCGGCCGCCTTCGTGAGCGTGGCGCCGAAGCCGAACGCGGGCGCGGCGGCCGTGCGAAGCGCGTAGGCATTGAAACCGATCGCATCGGCTTCCTTGCGCTCGCGTGAACCCCAGGCGCCCAGGGGGCGGCCGTGTCCAAGGTGAACCAGCACGGAGTTGTCGGCCAAACCCGGAAGCACCCAAACCGGAACGGTCAGGGAGCGGCCGCCGTACTCAAGCGTGGCCAGGGGCGATTCGCGCCACTCCGACGCTTTGCCAAATCCAAGGCCTTCCGCGGTGGCCGGGCTGATAAGCGCCGCGTTGCCCCAGGTGATCTTCGTAAACGGCTTCGGGAGTTCCTGCAGCCAGCCGTTGTTCGCCCATTCGCCGTCCCACAGGGAAGGATCGCAGCGGAACTGAATCTCGAGCCCTTCGCCGGCCGGACGTTCGGTCGGCGGCGGCACCGTCCCGGAAACGGCCACGGTAACCGGTGCAAAGGCCGTATCGGCCATGAAGCCGTCGTGCAGCGACTTGCGCCAGAACGCGTCGAAATCGGTACGCGCCAGCTTCGTCTGCCAATACTTTCGCACAAGGTCGTAAGGGGTCTGGCCGGTTTCGCCGAGCAGTATGGATAGGATTTCGTGGGACGTCTTACCCTCGTACAGCGGCGCGATCAACGGTTGGACAATGCTGACGGTGCCGTCGTGGGCCCGCACGTCGCCCCACGCCTCGAGGTAGTGAGCGGCCGGGATAAGCCAGTGGCACCATTCCGAGGTCTCGTCGGCAAAGAGGCTCAGGTGAACCCGCAGTTCAACCTTCTTCATCGCTTCGAGGAAGGGCAGGTCGGCCGGCGCCGTATAAACGGGGTTTCCGCCGAGAATGATCAGCGTCTTCACCCGGCCGGCGTTCATATCGTCCACAAGCTCGTGCAGCGCCTGCGCCTGGTTCACGGGATGGGCTTCGACGGGATCGGTGTAGACGACGGTCTGGCCCGTGTTGCCGAGCGCGCTGTTAATCAGGTGAGCGATGACGTGCACAGCCGGAGGCTGGTTCTCGCCCGCAACGACCACCGAAGCCCCCGAATTCGCCTTCAAGTCTGCTACCAGCGCCTCTATCCATTCCGCCGAAACGCCTTCCGGCAACGCCTTGCCGCCGGCCTCGATGCCCAGACGCTGGGCCACGGCGCGCGCGAACGCTTCCACGTCGGCGGCCCGCAGCGCAAGGCGATGGTCGGCCATGCCGCCCGCGAGCGAACGGCCGCTCTCGACAACATACAGGCGGTTCATCAGGGCCGTGCCCTCGCCGAGGCGATCCGAATCGATGCGCCGGCGGTTGATGAACTCACGCGAGTACCGGAGCGAGCCGGGCAGTTCGTACAGAAAATCCGAATCGAGCGAAAGAACAACGTTCGCCTTGTCGAAGCGGTACAGCGTCTCCACCTCGCGTCCAAACGCAAGCCGCGCGCCGTCCCAGGCATTGTCGCGTGAAACCGCCTCGTACTGGTGCCAGCGCGCCTTGGGAAACTTCTGCAGCAGCGCCTCGAGTTGGGCCACGAGCGTCGGCGAGGTCACCGCGCCGGTGAGAATCCGCAAGCCCTCGCCCTGGCTCATCGCATACGTCGAGGCCTGCTGCGACATGCGCGAGGAAAATTCCGCCCACGTGCCAATCTCGCCGCGGTACAGCGCATTCTGCGCACGGTCGGGATCGTAAAGGGAGAGAATCGAGGCCTGCATGAAGATGTCGGTGGCGCCCAGGCTCGCCGGGTGGCCGGGATTGCCTTCCACCTTCGTCGGACGCCCGAGATGGCTTTCCACCAGGACGCCCCTGCCGTAGCCTTGGAAAGGCATGGCCGAAGCGAAGTGCAGGGCCTTGCCGGGAACCATGTTCTCGGGCTCGTTCACATACGGCAGGATCTGCTCCCGGGGCGTCTTGATGGTCCCGCACGCGGAGGTCAGCCCCGCCAGCGCGAACGACGCGCCCATCAACTTCAGAAATCGGCGGCGGTCAAGGCCTTCGGGCCATTCCGACGCCAGGGGGGGAAACTCGTCGTGCACGAGTTTTTGAAACTCAGCCGAATCGGAGAGTTCTTCCAGGGCCTGCCAATACTCGGGACCCTGTTTGCCCGCGAGCCGTGCGCGGACGCCTTCAATGTCTAATGGTGGTGTGCTCATAAGCTCCACGTGTGTTCGGTGGAAAGGCCGAGTCCGCTGCGCTTACCGATGGCAAACGGTACAGTCAATGAGTTGAGAAGTTTGAACGTCATACTGCTTGACCAGTTCCGGGCCCAGTTCCGATTGCGGACGGTCCGGAGTCCACGCCATGTCGAAAACCTTGTCCTTGGGACGAATGTACTTGGCGGGGTCGCGGTGGCAATCGACGCAAAAGCTCATGAAGAGCGTATTGGTCTTGCGCATCAAGGGCATCTGGTCCACTTGCCCATGGCACGTGACACAGCCTATCCCTTTTTGAATATGGATGCCGTGATTGAAGTACGCGAAGTCCGCCAGGTCGTGTACACGATTCCAAACGAGCGGAGTGTTGGTCCGGTAACTGTTCCGAACCGGTTCCAGCATGGGCGCGTCCGTCCAGACTTGAGAGTGACAACCCATGCAGGTGTGGGTGGGCGGGATGCCCGCGAAGGAGGAGTCTTCGACGGAGGTGTGACAGTAGCGGCAGTCGAGGCCGAGCCCGCTGACGTGATGCTCGTGGCTGAAGGGCACCACCTGCTGTACCGACACACCAACGTCCGAACGATACGGTGACCACCACAACATGCCGAAGGCGGTCGAGGCGCCCCCGACGAGGAGTACGAGGCCCACAATGCTGGCCTTGGCGAGGTAATTGGTGCCGCGAGAAAAGATCTGTGCCATTTTCCAGCTATGATCCTAAACTGAAGATCGCCGAGCGCGCCGAGGCCAACACGGCGAAAGCGAATGGTGAGATGCAGGCGTGAACGAACCTTGGCATTCACGACTGTAACCTGACCGTAAACCTTCACACCGACCTATGGAACAGTTTTCACGTCTCAGTTATTGCACTGTCGGATCATTTTCGCAGATTCAATTCTGTCCACCACGAAAACCGCGCATGCGGACACGAAGGCAAGATACGACAGTGCCGAACACCGACGTCGAGACCGAGCCATAGGGGCCCTTCGAGACTCTTTGATCCTTCACCGGAACGAATGCTTGCGCGTTCACCGTTCCCACAAACGGCTTCACCCGCGCAAGACGCCGCATATATACCACAGGCCGCGCGAGCGGTTCAAGCACAAACTTTGCCTGACAATTGTGCTAACGCCGCCCGGACGACTGCGCGCAGGGTTAAGCGGTGGAGAAGTTTGTCTCTCGGGACGCTATCCACACTTGCCAAACGCGGACGTTTGCTATACAGTTAAGTTAACGATAGTCAGCCTCTTAGAGCGAGTGCCGGGGGCACGGATCGTTCCGGTGAACGGAAAGCGCTCGACGCGAATCCAACACTTCTCGCATCACGCGTCGAATCGTTCCGGCCCGCAACGGCATCACATCTGAATCGTCACACTTCCAACACCACGAAACTCGACCGGCCCGAACTCCGCCGGCGAGTCATTCAGGAAGGATTCCATCATGGCACAATGCGAAGTCTGCGGAAACGAGTACGACAAATCCTTCACCGTCACGTCCGGCGGTGACTCCCACACGTTCGACTGCTTCGAATGCGCCATTCATTCCATGGCGCCCCACTGCAATCACTGCGATTGCCGCATCATTGGCCACGGCGTGGAGGCCGACGGCGTATTCTATTGCTGCGCCAATTGCGCCTCGATGGCCGGCGTACATGGACTGGACGACCGCGTATAGCGTTGCGCCTGTCCATGGACGGAGAAAGGAGCGCGTTATGAGTATGACAGGCTTACCCGCATTTGATTCCACGCTGCAAAAAACGCACGAGTGGTTAAACGAACTCCAACACGAGATGAACCTCGAGACGCGCCAGACGGCGTACCTGGTGCTCCGCGCTGGCATACACGCGCTTCGGGATCGCTTGCCCGTCGACGAAGTGGCGCACCTCGGCGCGCAACTCCCGATGCTCATTCGTGGGTTCTATTACGAAGGCTGGCGTCCCTCGGACAGCCCGCTTCGTATCCGCACGAAGGACGAGTTCCTGGCCCTGATGCGCGAGAGCCTCCAGGTGGCGCCGGCCGGTCAGGAATCGAGCATTGACGCCGAAGAGGCGGTGCGCGCGGTCTTTCGATTGCTGGGTCGCCAGTTGTCGCCCGGCGAGATCGAGTCCATTCGCAGAATCATGCCCGAGGGGCTCCGCGAGCTCTGGTCCGGCGTCGAGACTTCACATCCACGGACCTCCCGCGACACCATGTGAGGCCGTTGCGGGGACCGTGTCCTCCAAACGGCCCCCCTACTGAGGACACTTATCGATGCGCGAATACGAGTACATCATCCTGGGCGGGGGCGTGGCCGGCGGCTACGCCGTGAAAGAGTTTGTCGACCGCGGCGTGGCGCCGGGCAAACTGGCCCTCGTGTCGGCCGACGAACGTCTGCCGTATGAGCGTCCGCCCCTGTCCAAAGGGTTTCTCACCGGCAAAAAGAAAGAGAAGGACATCCTCATCAGCAACGAGGCCTTCTACGCGAAACGCGGGATCGATGCGCACCTGCACACACATATCTGGCGCATCGATTTCTACCGTCGCATCCTGTACCCGAAAGCGGGCGAAGAGTTCAGCTTCCGCAAGCTGCTGCTCGCGACCGGCTCGAGGGTTCGTACCCTGGATGTGCCCGGCGGGGACCTGGAGAACGTCTTCTATCTGAGATCGTTCGACGAGGCGCTTCAGATTCGAGAAGCCGCGCTCGGCGGCGGACCGGCCGTGGTCATCGGCGGCGGCTACATCGGCCTGGAAGTCAGCGCGCACCTGGCGGAACTCGGTATCGACACGACCCTGGTCGTCGACGGTGACACCCTTCTCCGCCGGCTCTTCACACCGGAAATGTCTCAATTCTTCGCTCGATACCTCCGGGAACGCGGCGTTCAGTTTCTGTTTAATTCGCACGTCACGGAACTGACGGGCGCCGAAACCGTGGAGGCGGTGGTCCACGGTACAGGAGAGCCCTTGCCGGCGGGTTTTGTCGTGGCCGGTATCGGAGTGGAGCCGGTCGTGGATTTGTACCGCAGCGCGGGATTGCTGGCCGGCGACGGGGTGGGGGTGAACGAGTATCTCGAAACCAAAGCGCCGGATGTGTTTGCCGCGGGCGATATCGCCGTGTTTCCCGATTCGCTGGACGGGCATCCGCGAAGGCTGGATCATTGGGACAATGCCATGCAGCAGGGCCGCCACGCCGCGCGCAACATGCTGGAACAGAAGACACCCTACGAGCACATTCCCTATTTCTTCTCGGATGTTTTCGACCTGTCGTGGGAGTTCTGGGGCGAAACGGACGGCGCGGACCGCATCGTCTATCGCGGCGACGTCGAGGGCGGCTCGTTCAGCGCCTGGTGGCTGAGCCGCGATCGGCTTCTTGGCGCATTCGTCCTGAACCGGCCCGAGGCCGAACGCGAGCTCGCACCGCGCTGGATTCGCGAACGCAAGGAGTTCTCGCCCGGAGAACTCGAAGGCAACGACGCCTTTTCCACCATCGAAACCCACAGCGACTGAGCCCGCATTCAACACACCAGGCTTGAACCTCACCCAATCCATACTAAAGGAGCATCTCCATGCCTTCGGATAAAGAAGAACAGACGACCTCGGGAGAGCAATTGAGCAGCCAGCCCGGCATCGAAGCCGATATGGAACAAAAGCCCGAGTTCAAGGCCGAGGAACGGCGCGGAAGCGGCAAACTCCAGGGCAAAGTGGCGCTGATTACCGGCGGCGACAGCGGCATTGGCCGCGCCACCGCGATCTTGTTCGCGCGTGAAGGTGCCGATGTGGCCGTTGCATATCTCAACGAGCACGAGGACGCCAACACCACGCGCCAACTGGTCGAACAGGAAGGCCGGCGCTGCATCACCATTCCGGGCGACATCGGCGACGAAAGCGTCTGCCGGGAGGCCGTGCAGCGAACGGTGAATACCTTCGGCCGGCTCGATGTGCTGGTCAACAATGCCGCCGAGCAGCATCCACAGGAGAGCATCACCGATATCACCGAAGAGCAACTGCTGCAAACGTTCCGCACGAACATTTTCTCGATGTTCTTCACGGTAAAGGCGGCGCTTCCGCACCTGAAGGAAGGCAGCACGATTGTCAACGTGACCTCGGTGACCGCATATCGGGGCAGTCCACAGTTGCTGGACTATTCGAGCACCAAGGGCGCCATTGTCGCGTTCACACGCTCGCTGTCCATCAACCTCGCGGAAAAGAAGATTCGCGTCAACGCCGTCGCGCCCGGTCCCATCTGGACCCCGCTGATCCCCGCAACCTTCCCGCCGGACAAGGTGAAAAGCTTCGGCAGTGATGTACCCATGCAGCGCCCCGGCCAACCCGAAGAAGTTGCCCCCTGCCTGCTCTTCCTCGCCTGCGACGATTCCTCCTACATCTCCGGCCAGACCCTGCACCCGAACGGCGGCTTCGTGATAAACGGTTAGCCCAATGTAACCCCGAATTCCCATTCGGGGTCTTTTGCTTCTTCTTTGAAGCGCTACGCTTGAACCAAATACCCCGAATGGGAATTCGGGGTTACATTACGGCTGCGTTGTCAAAGCGGCGGCGCGTTCCCCGGAGGCCGCGTTCCACACGAACACGTCACCCGTCCACGCCCCCGCCAGAACCAGCGTGCCGTCGCCCGAAAACCGCGCCTGATAACCCCAATCGGGCAACGCCTCGTAGGCCTTCGCCTCTTTGCCCGCTGCGTCCCAGCGCTTGGTCAGCTTGTCGGCGCCCGTGGTGACCAGCTCGCCGTTGGCCGCGAAGTCGACGCTGAGCACGCCGTTGCCGTGGGCGCTGATCTCGCGAGCCTTCTTGTACTTCCACGTGTCCCAAAACATCACCTTGCCGTCGGCGCCCGCCGAAGC
>JAVEWL010000212.1:0-8155 GCA_034004565.1 FCB group bacterium
GATTATATCAGTGACCCCAAAGTCAGTCAATTGGATGGCTCGTGGATCGGGTGCTATACTTGCCCCATTCACGTGTGTCTTCGCGTAATAACGGTGGGGGTTTTCGCCGGTGATTCGCTTCAGTCTTCTGGGTAGTGGCAGTGGTGGCAATGCGCTGCTCGTCAGCAGTGCCACGGGCAAAATTCTCATCGACAGCGGTCTCAGCTTTCGCCAACTTCGACTGCGCGCCGCCCAGATCGGCACCACCCTCGACGACCTCAAGGCAATCTTCATCACCCACGAACACGCCGACCACGTCTGCGGACTCGGCAGCGTCGCGCGCAAGCTCGGTGTGCCCGTCTTCATGACGCCCGGCACCTGCGACCGGCTTTCCGACGGCGTCGGCAAATTGCCCAAGTGCGAGCTCTTCGAAGCGGGCGAGGAAATCCGCGTTGGCGACATCGAAGTGTCGAGCTTCTCCGTCAGCCACGACGCGGGAGATCCCGTCAGCTACGTCGTGCGCAGCGGCGGCATGCGCCTCGGACTCGCCACCGATCTCGGCCAGGTCTCGCAACTCGTCATCAGCCGGCTCACCGGTGCCCACGCCCTCATACTCGAATCGAACTACTGCCCGCACCTGCTGAGCCAGAGCAAATATCCCGCCGCACTTCAGCAGCGCATCCGCGGACGCATGGGCCATCTGTCCAACGGCGATGCCGGGGCGCTCCTGGCCACGCTCCTGCACGAGCAGTTGCGCATCGTCGTGCTCGTCCATATCAGCGAAGAGAACAACCATCCCCGCCTCGCGCACGAGGCCGCCTCCAAAGTCGTGCGCAGCCTCCCCGTACGCATCTCCGTCGCCGAACAAAACCGGCCCACGGAAATGTTCGAGCTGATCGCATGAAACCGGCCGCCTTCTTCCGGCTACCCGAAGTGCAGGCCTCGCTCGTGCGCGCGGCCCGAGCCGCCGGAACGCCGCTCAGCATCCACTACGTCGACCGCGGCGAAGAAGGCATTCGCGTCACCGGCTTCGGCGGCTGCGACGCCTGCAAACACGTCGCCCAGATGCCCGACGGCGCTACCCGCTGCCGCGAATCGCGCGTCAAGACTTCCGTGCCCGCCCTGCGCCGCGGACGTCCCGTCCCCTACATATGCCACATGGGCTTCGCCTGCGTATCCATGCCGGCTCTGCCCGGCAGCGGCCTCGGATTCACCCTCACCTTCGGACCCTACTGCCCCGCCGAAGCCCCGGAAACCCTCGAACAAGACGCCCTCTGGGGTTTCACCGATCTCGGGCACAACCCCGAAGACGGACTGCCCGTCTCGCTCGGCGACATCCGATTCGCCTCCGCCGAATCCGTGCCCGCCGTCGCCGAATGGACCTCCGAAGCGCTTTCATCCCTCTGGAAAAAGGCACAGGCCGACGAAGAGCCCGCGCCCGAAGAACCCGCGCCACCGCCGCCCAAACCGGCCCATCGCGCACGCGCGAAGCACACCCACACCTCGCCCTACGACAGCGCCCACATCGCCGCCTCGCTCGCCGGCGGAGACGGCACCCGCGCACGCAAGCTCATCGCCGCCGTGCTCACCGAATCCGAAGGCGCCGCCCGCGTGAAGATTGCCGTGCGCCGCGCACGCGCCGCCGCCCTCGTGTCCGCCGTCCTCGAAGCCGCACTGCGCGCCCAGCTCAACGTCGAACGCTGCTGGGAAGCCATGCCCGGCTTCATTGCAAAGGTTCAGGAAGCGCGCACCAACGAAGAAGTCCTCGCGGCCGTCATGGACGTGCTCTGCATCATCCGGCGCCGCCACCAGCGCTCCGGCGAAGACGGCGACGGCCTCGTCGCGCTCAACCGCATCGTCATGGCCCGCCTCGCCGACGGCATCACCCTCAACGAAGTCGCCCGCGAACTCGGACAGCATCCCACCGCCATCACCCATCGCCTCCAGCGCAAGTTCGGCATGTCCTTCACGCAATACATCGGCCAGCTCCGCGTCAGCATGGCCAAGGACCTCCTGCGCTTCACCCGCCTGTCCACCGGCGAGATCTCCCTGCGCGTGGGCATCCGCGACGGCAGCAACCTCGGCAAACTTTTCCGAAAATTCGAGGGCATGTCCCCCCAGGAATACCGCCGCCGCTTCGGAAAGAAAGAATAGGAAAGGCCAACCACGAATGACACGAATCACACGAATGGGATTTGGGGTTGCCTGCGGCGCAAACCGCGAATACGTTGCTGTTCATCCCTCCCATACTTCCCATGATTCCCATACCTCCCAAAACTCTCATGGGAAATATGGGAATGATGGGAAGTATGCGAGGAATGAAAAACAGTCTCTTGTCACTCAGCGCCGCAGGCAACCCCAAATCCCATTCGTGTGATTCGTGGTTGCATTTTCTTACAGTTGGCCGTAGCGTCCCCCTACTTCCGCCCCTTCAGCCGCCTAAGCTGCAAATACGCCGCATTCAGCTTGCTCATGGCATACTCATCCCCGCCATGATCCGGATGCAGAATCTTCGCCTTGCGCCGGTACGCCTGCTCGATTTCTTCCCATGTCGCCGAAGACGACAACCCCAGCACCCTGTAGCACTCGCCGTCCCCCAGCGACGCCGCCGGCGGCTCAACAGGCTTCTCGCCTCGAAGCTCCTGCAACCCGCTGATGATCACCCGCCACAATCCCGTCATCTGCAACACGGCGATCAATAGCATCAGCATGATCAGTTCTTGAAATCCAAAATTGCCCATCTAATCTTGCCCAACGCGAACGTTACTTGCCCCGCCGCTTCTTGTCCTCGAACTTGAAGATATTGTCCACCGCCTCCGCTATCGGATCGCGCGAGCCATCCCCCTCCGGCGCGGACTTCGGCGCCGCCTTCCTTCGCGGCATCCGAAAACGCCACTTCCGGATCACCGGCGCCGCCTTCATGTATGCGTAACCCACCCCCATGCCGCCCAAGTGCGTCAGCCACGAAGACCCGCTCCCCAGCAACGCGTTCACCAGGTTCAGCACAATCACGATCATCACCACCGCGCGCACGTTAATCGGCACAGGAAATGGAAAGAAGAAAAACTCCCGCTCCGGGTTGATCACCGCGTGCGCCACCAGCACCGCCATCACCGCCCCGCTCGCCCCCACCACCGTCTCAGACTTCAATAACGACGCCAGCACGCCCACCGCGCCGCATATCACATAGAACCGAAAGAACTGCCGCGTCCCCAAGGCACGCTCGACTTCGGGTCCAAAGAAGAACAGCATCAGCATGTTGAAGAACAGGTGCGACAGTCCGCCGTGTACAAACTGATACGTAATCGGCTGCCACAGATAGGCGTACACGGGCCCGCGCGAATGAAATGCCAGCCACGACGACACCCGCCCCCCCGGAGGATTGGTGGGCCCCAGCAGGATCTCAAGGACCAACTGGACCGCGAATACCAGCGACGTAAACACGATAATGCGCTGCACCGCATAGGTCACGCGGTCGCGATCGTACGACGAAGTATGGGAATTGTAATAGCGGCTGCTCATAATTTCGCTTTACCCGCGCTCGGACCGCGGGGACCGGACCTGCACAAAAAAACTCAAATGAGTATACCGGTCCAAACCACGAATTCCCAACCGCACAGCCGGACCGCCACTCAAGAACCCTGCGTATTCACCAGCGGATACCCGCGAACCTTGCTGAAACGGTCCAGGGGAAGATACCGAAGCTTCACCGCCCCCACAATCGTTCGCGTCTCCAGCGCCTTGTCCCAACGCTCGCTCTTGTTGCGGTTGTCCCCCAGGATAAACACCGACCCCGGCCCGACCGTTATGGGAGGAAGACGAAACTCCATCGGTTCCTTGACGTAAGGTTCCGACGCGTATTCGCCGTTGATGTACAGCGCGCCCCCGTCCGCCATAATCGTGTCCCCCTCCACCCCAACGATCCGTTTTACAATGTACTCCCCCGCGTTGTCCGGATCCTCCAGCACCACAACGTCACCGCGCTCATACCTGCCCTTCGCAAGCGTCAGCAGGTAATCCCCGGGATACAACGTCGGCTCCATCGAGCTCGACGGTACCTTGAAAAACCGCATCTGCTCAACGCCGAAGAAGTAAATAATCACCGGCGCGGTAAGCAGAATCAGGACATAGTAAACAATCCGAATCCGAGACAACCCGTTCATCCGCCCGCCTTCAGGCCGGCCAGCAAGTTCTTCGCCGACGCGCTGTCCGGGTAGATCTTGATCGCCTCCTCAACACACGCGGCGGCCTTGGCCTGGTCTCCCGCCCGCACCCACACGCGCCCCTCATTCAGCCAGGAGTTGAACAATTCATCCCTGTTGCGCGCAATGCTCCGGGCTTTCTGCCAGACCGATGCCGCCTCCCGCCAATCGGTCTTGAAGCCCTTCTCCGCGCCCCAGAAAAAGTTGAACGCGTAATCAGACACCAGCGGATAGTCATCCGGCCGCGCTTCCACCGCCCGACGCGAAAACTCCATCGCCCTGCGATAGACCTGCTCCACGGTCCAGCCGTGCCGCTTCCGCACCACCGGGAAATGGACCAGGTAAAGCTGCGCCGCGTTGAACAGATAGTCCGCGTTCTTGGGAGCAAGCTCCAGCGCCTTCTCCAGGTAATCCAGCGCCTTCTCCGGCTCGCCCACGTGGCTGTAATGGATCGACAGGTTGTTCATCGCTTCGTGAAGCTTCGAATCCAGCGACAACGCCTCCTGCCACAGCTTCACCCCAAGCCCCTCGTCGTGCATGCGATCGTAGTACACCTCGCCCAGGTACACACGCGCGCGCGCATTGTTCGGATATCGCTTCAGGACTTCCTCGTACGCCCTGCGCACCAGCTCCACGCGGCGCTTCGCCTCCGCAAGCTTCTCCTTGGCCAACGCCGCGTCACCCGCAAAATCGTGCTGCTGCGCCAACTCCTGATCCCAGTCGACCAGCGCCAACTGCACCAGGTCAAACTGGCGAACCCCCTCGACGAGCTTCTCCTCGTCCTCCCAAAGCAGGTTCAACGAGGAAAGCTCCTCCGGCAACGCCGCCGCGGGAGGAGCCGCCGGCGCGTCCGCAAACGAAAAGACCGCGGCAATACTTACCAATAATAGGGTCGACATGGGGCGTGTCCTTCACTGTGAAAGCCTCTTCAACCACCCCAATCCTAGCAGAACCCCCTGCCCGTACCCAAAAGACTTTCACCGCCTGCAAACGTCGAAATGCCAATCTTCCCTGTGGTAGTCTCATGCCACTGGAGAGGATGATTGGCGAACCGTGGCTTTAATCTTCTCGATGTGGGAAGGAGTGGCATCATGCGGGTGGCAATGCTGTCGGATATTCACGCAAACCTTACAGCCCTCGAAGCCGTGCTCGACCACCTCGAGCCGCGCGACATCGACTTCTTCGTCAGCCTCGGCGACACCGCCACCTTCGGACCCCAGCCCCGTGAAGTTCTCGACCGCCTGCACGAAATGAACTTCCGCAACGTTATGGGCAACACCGACGCCTGGCTCCTCGACCCCAAACCCCAGGCCATCCGCGATGCCGACACCCCGCGCCAGAACCACATCGAACTCTGGTCCGCCGACCAGCTCACCGCCGAGCACAAGGACTACGTTCGCACCTTCGAGCGCAGCATCGAACTTGACCTCGGCCACGGCGCACGCTTGCTCTGCTATCACGGCTCCCCCCGCTCCAACCGCGACTTCCTGCGCGCCACCACGCCCGACCTCGAGCTCGAAGCCATGCTTGCCGGACGCGCCGCCACCGTCATGGCCGGTGGCCACACCCACGAGCAAATGCTCCGCCGCTACAAGAACGTCACCCTCGTCAACGCCGGAAGCGTCGGCCAGGCCTGCGAATGGGGCCACGCCACAGGACGCCGCCACTACCCCTGGGCCGAGTACGCCATCGTCGAATCCAACAACGGCGACGTCTCAGTCCAGCTAGGCCGAATCCCCTTCGACGTCCAACAAGTCAGCCAAACCGCCCACGACCGCCACATGCCCCACGCCGACTGGTGGGTAGCCCTCTGGAACCAGACCTGAGAAAGAAACAAGATTCAAGAGACAAGAGACAAGAAAGCAATCCCTATCCCACCAGGTCCACCCAGTCCATCAGGTCCATCTCGTCCATATGGTCCATCCCGCATCGCTGGACTCCCCCGCCCCCAAACCGCTACCCTACCCCCGCCGAACGCAGCCATTCATGGAGACAGCCATGCAGAACCACGTCATCCGCACCGCAGCCATCCTAATCGCCCTGGCCCTCTTCAATTGCCTCGAAGCCGAAGCCAAATCCGTGCGAAAATACGAATGCGTAGCAATCTGTCTCGGCGCCCAGGCATCCCCCGTGGAACACAACGCCGCGGCGCTTCTGGCAAAACGTCTCAACCCCGTGCCCGTACGCATCGAAACCGAAAACGCCCCTCAGTCCGCCCGTCCCGGCGAATTGAGAATCCTCTTCGGCGTTCCAGCCCATCACGCACAACTCCGTCAGGAAATGGAAGCCCAACGCATACCGCCCCTGTCCGATCTCGACCCCGGGCCAGAGGGTTTTGTCCTGAGCGACCACCCCCTTGGCGTTGTCGCGGCCGGCATCGACGCGCGTGGCGTGGTCTACGCCGTCGGCGAACTCCTGCGCAACGTCGTCATCACCGACGGCAACCCCGCGCGCCTCACCTCAAATTTCAACGACATCCGAACCGCCCCCGCCTTCGAAATCCGCGGCACGCAATACGGCCAGAGCGGTGTCGCCCTTACCAAAGCCAACGTCCGCCCCTGGACCACCAAGGAAACCCTCAACAAGATCGCCGACTTCATCCTCGCCGGCGCCAACACGATGACCGTCGCCGAAAAAATCACCGAGTCCGACCCCGCATGGCAGTTCTTGAAATCCCTCGACATCAAGACCCTCGTCCATTACGGCCCCAACATCGGCCAGGGCCCGCCCGAGTGGCAAGGCAAGGAATCCATCGGCCGTCCCGGCTACCTTTGCCCCTCCGTGCCCGAAGCGCGCCAGGCCCTCCTCGACAAAGCCGACGCCTACTTCAGCAAGACCCCGCATTTCGATTACGTAAGCTTCACCGGCGGCGACGGCGGTGGCTGCGAATGTGATCGCTGCGACCCCTACGGCAAGACGTTCATCCACCTTTGCGAAGACATGGCAGCCATCGTCCACAAATACCACCCCAACACCCAGATCTTCTTCACCAACCAGAAGTTTGACAACGCCGACGACCAGGCCATCTTCCAATACCTGCAAGAAAAGCCGCGCACCTGGCTGCGCGCCTTCTGCTACGGTCCCGGCTCCGACGCCATGTCGTGGCAACCCGGACACCGCCAGACGCACCGCATGGATCTCTTCCAGTATCCCGGCTTCGGCCCCTACAGCCGCTACCTCCACGAGATCCTCCACCAACTGCCGCCGCAGCAGGACATACTCTTCTACAACGAGCTCACCCACTGGCGCTACTCGCAGAACGGCTACGTCCAGGCCTACCCGCGCGCCGACAAGAACGGCGATCAGCCGCCCCCGCGAAACCACTTCATCTACGAGCGCATGCCCGACTATTTCATCAACCAGGTCTACGACCGCCTCACCTTCTACGCCTGGCCGCGCTATTACCACTGGGCCTTCGGCGAAACCGTCCGCTACGGCATCGGCGACGTCACCCATTCCAGCGGCACCCACGATCACTTCAACCAATGGATGTGGCAGCGCCTCCTCTGGAACCCGCAATTAACCGTCGAACAGGCCGTCGACGCCTACGCCCGCGCGTGGTTCGGTCCCGACGCCGCCGAACCCATGGCCAGGGCCATCTTCCTCATGGAGCAATACCTCCAGCAAGACCCGGCCCGCCCCCTGCCCCAAAAGGACGAAGTGGATCAATACTACGACCTCGTAAAAGAAGCCGGCGCCCGCATGCAGCCCTCGCAGTTGGCCAAGAGCTGGCTATGGCGCGAATACATGCAGAAGGGCGCCATCGACAAACGCACCAAGCTCGCCGCCGCCCAACAACTCGAACTCCAAGACGACATTGAAGCTCGAATGGCCAAGGCCCTCGACCGGAATGCCGACCTCGACGCCGCGGCCGACAAAGCCCTGCACCGGCTCGCTGCGCTCCACGAGACCAACCCCATGCGCGCCCTCCGCAAAGAGGCCGAACTAATCGATGTATTCAAACGAGTTCCCCC
>JAVEWL010000213.1:0-8135 GCA_034004565.1 FCB group bacterium
GGCGGGTTGGGAGCCGTAGCTGACCGTGAGGTGGCGCACTTCAATCACGGGATGGCTGGCGGGTTCAGTGGCCACTGGCGTCCTCCTCATCGTGGTGTTTAACTTCGAAGGGCAGAACGCCGACGAGCTTTTCGCCGCCTTGGCTCCAGAAGGTCTGGTCGGCCACCGCGCCTCCCTGCGACAACACGCGGAGCCGGAGGGCGTGGCGGGATTCTTCATCTGTTAAGGGCGGGGTAGCCTCGACGAGTAGTTCGTTGTTGCCTTCGACCACGCCTTGAATATTCTCCTGAAGCCAGGGTTTTCCGGGTGCAATGCCTTCGGAGAGCGCCACGAGCGGCGCGCCGTTGAGTTGGACCGAGACGACAGGGGCGGCGCTGGACTCGGTCGTGACGAGGGCGAAGGGGTCGGGCTGTGCGTCAAAGGTAAGGGTCAGCTCCAGATCGTACCGTCTCACTGCCGCCTCGGGTGCGGCCGCGGCGATGGCCTGATGGTCTTCGCGCCACGCGTCGCGGGCGTGCATGTAGAAGGCCACGCCTCCCACGCACACCAGCCATGCGAGCCCTGCCAATCCAAAGCGAATCATACGAGCGGTAATCCTTGGTTTAGGGTTTGTTTAATGCTGCCACGATCAGTAGCACGTTTTCACGCATCATGCCAATATAGGTTTCGCCGGCGGTGTCCTTCGTGCCCATGGAATCCGAATAGAGCTCGCCGCCGATGGCGACGCCGGTGTCGCGGGCGATTTCGCGGATGAGTTTCGGGCTGATGGTGGTCTCGACGAAGATGGCGGGCGCGCCGGAGTTCTGGATGGATTCCACGACTTGTTTGTGGCGTTCGGGCGTCATGCCCGCGCCGACCTCGCCGCCGGTGGACCAGCCGACGGGGGCGATGCTGAGGTAGTCGTTGCGCTCGTTGAAGCGGTATTCGCGGCAGAAGTAGTTGAACGCGTCGTGGGTGGTCACGAGGACGCGGCGGTGGGGCGGTATGAGGCCGACCTGCTCGCGGATCCAGGCGTCGAGGACGCGCAGTTGCTGGAGGTAGAGTTTGGCACGGGCCTCGAACTCGGGCTTGCCTTCGGGGTCCAGGGTCGTAACGGCGCGAACGATGTTGTTGATGTAGAGCGCGGCGTTCTTTGTGGAGAACCAGGCGTGGGGGTCCGATACGGACTCGCCTTCGGCCGCGAGCATGAGGGGTTGCAGGCCGTCGGTGCAGGTGACGATGGGTTTCCCGGCGTCGCGCGCGAGGGTGCCCATCCAGTCCTTGCCTTCGAGGTGGAGTCCGTTCTGGAGGCAGAGGTCGGCGCCCAGGACCATCTGCACGTCGTCGGGCGTGGGGGAATAGGTGTGCGGGTCGGCACCGGGGGCGAGGATGCATTTCACGATGCAGCGGTCGCCGACGATTTGCCGGGTGAAATCGGCGATTTGGGTGGTTGAGGCCACGATGACGGGTTTGGCGTCCTGGGCGTGGGCCGGCGCGGCGAGGGTGGAGACGATGCCGACCGCTATGAGTATTGGAGCGATAAGACCGTGGCGTTTCATCGGTGGCTTCTTCTCCATCTGACTTTCGGGGAATGGGGCCTCGGGAATGCATTTTGGAAGAATAACGGTGACCGCTTGCCGAGGTATTCCCGTGCCGGGTTCGGTTGAGCATGATGGCAGATGTTGGGGGCGGAGTCCAGCGGGGATGGACTGCCCCCAAGGGACATGCCACCTCCAAACTTGTTTGGGGGTGCTTAACGGGTAAGGTGAAGACTCGAGTCATCCCGTAAGACTTTAAGCACCCCCAAACAAGTTTGGAGGTGGCATGTCCCTTTGGTACAGTCCGGGGGGGTGTATATACTCTGGGGTCAGGAGCAGGGGGTGCTTTATGCATTCGGAAGACAGGTTGATTCATTTTTCAACGGAGCTGATTCATCCGCCGGCGCGGCACGATAAGGCGGCGTTGCAGCGGCTTTATTTTGATCTGGCGCAGAGTCGGGCGGCGTACGACAACACGGATTTTACGGTGCCGGGGCAGACGCGGTTTCATTCGCTGCGGGGGAATCGGACGCAGTCGGTGGTGTCGTTCGTTCGGGACCGGATCGTGCTGGTCGAGGAGTGGGTGGACATTCCGTTGTCGTCGTTCCTGGAGAAGGTGAAGGAGGTGGCGTCGCGGGCGAGCGAGGCGCTGTCGATTCCGGTGTTTCCGTTGCAGGCGGTGACGTTGCGGTCGACGTTCGTGTTGAGCCATTTTTCGGATGCGCGGGTGTTTCTGCTTGACCATGTGTGCGGGCAGGAAGGGCGGATTGGGCCGTTCTTCCGGCGACCGATCTTGACGGGCGGGTTGAAGATTGAGCTTCCGGCGACGCCGGAGCAGCCGGGCGATTTGCAGGTGACGATCCAGTCGTTCCGGCAGGGGATTAATGAAGTGTTTGTCGAGGTGCGCGGGATCTTCAACGGACCGCCCATCACGCGGGATACCCTGGATTTGGCGAACGCCAACATCGAACGGGTCCGCCGTTTCATTACCGAGAGCGTATTTCCCTACCTCGATCAGTACGATCGTCCCGGTGTAAAGGGTTGATGCGGCTGGATATCGTGAATCTTGCCGGTGGTCTGTAAACCTTATTGCGCGACGGCGCGTTTCAATTGGTGACGTGGAAGGAGTGCATGGATCGGTCAGCGCTGGGCGACGAAGAACTCGCGCTTGCGCTCAAGGCCGGCGACGAGGCCGCGTTTGACGAGCTCGTGCGCCGCTGCCAGGGGCGGGTGTATGCCGTTGCCTACCGGATCACCGGGAACCGCGAGGATGCGCTGGATGTGGCGCAGGAGGTGCTGCTGAAGGCCTACCGGAAGATCGATTCGTGGCAGCCGACGCGGGGCTTCCTGCCGTGGCTGATGCGGTTGACGACGAACCAGTCGATCGACCACCTGCGGCGGCAGCGGCGGCACAAGCACGAGGCGTTTGAAGAGGCGCTGGGCGGCGAGAACGTGCTAGAGCCGGCGACGCAGGAGACCGCGCGGGATGTGCGGGCGAACGAGATTGACGGCAGGGTGCAGAAGGCCCTGGTAGTGTTGTCGCCGACGCAGCGGGCGGTGTTCGTGCTGCGGCATTACGAGGGCTTGGCGCTGGCGGAGATCGCGGAGTCGTTGCGGTGCACGGTCGGCAGCGTGAAGGTGCACCTGTTTCGGGCGTTGAAGAAGTTGCAGAAAGAACTGGAGGATCTTCAGTAGATCCGCACCTGGAGTGGTGACCATGATGGGATGCCGGAAGATACGCGGGTTGATTGCCGCGTCGGCCTACGAGGAGTTGGCGGAGGCGGAGCGCCGGGCGCTGGACAGGCATTTGGCGGCGTGCGAGGCCTGCCGCGCGGAGAGCGAGATGCTTGCGCGGGTCGCGGCGAAGATCCCGAAGGGTACGCCTGAACTGGGGATTGATTTGGGGCCGCGGCTGCGGGCCCGGTTGGCGGAGGAGCGCGAGGCCCGGACCGCGCCGAGGTGGGGCTGGGGAAAGCTCTACGCCTATGGGGCCGTTGCGGCGGTCGTGGCGTTGTTGTTTGCGTTTCAGGCGGGGTTGGTGCAGGTGGGTCCGAATGGAGTCTCCGTGGCGTCGGGGCTCAGTAAAGATATTGACGAGGCGCGGACGTTGTTGGCCGCGCACGATTACTCGGGCGCGTATGAGCTGCTGAGCCGTGGCGTGGTTGAGCACCCGGAGGCTGCCGGGGCGGCGGATGCGCAGATGATGCTGGCAAACCTGGCCTTTGAGCGGCGGTGGTACGACCGGGCGGATCAGGCGTACCAGGCGCTCATGACGCGCTATTCGGATGCGGTGCAGTTGGTTCCGGCGGCGGACCGGGCGGTTATCCTCGAACGGTGGAACATGCTGGACGAGGGGCGCAAGACGAAGTACGCGCTTTTGCAGGAGCTGGACCGGGCGCGGTCGGACGGCGGGTTCGAGGCGTATGAGAATGTCGTGGCGCAGGCCCCGACGTCGTATGCGGCGCAAACCGCTGTGCGGGAAATGGTTGCGATGGCCGGAGCACCGGGTTCGCCGCAGGACGTGGTGACGGCGATGCAGTCGGTCAGGGCCCAGTGCAGGAACCCGATTGCGGTGGCGAAGCTGGATTTGGAGATTGGGTTGACGGCCTGGCGGGATTTGAGAGATGTGGGGCTTGCGCGGGATTCGTTGCGCAAGGTCGAGAGCGGCGGGGAGCCGGTGTTGGCGCAGCGGGCCCGCGAGGCGTTGAGCGAGATTGCGGCGGTGAATCCTTCCTGAGGACCGAATGGGAGTTATGGGAGGCATGGGAGTTATGGGAACTATAACTCCCATGCCTCCCATAACTCTCATGGTTGCATTTACCTTGCCTCTTCCCTCAATGAACGGGGTTGCTTGCCGAGGGGTGGCGGTGATAACATATTCAAATTAGTGGGTTTGTGCTACTTGGGAGCATAGCGGTGGCTGGTGAGAAACCCTTCGAGAAACACCTGATTCGCACGGGGGTTGTGGACGAGTCCGCCTTGATCCGGATCCGGACCGAGGCGGATGCGCGTGGCGTTCGGCTGATCGATGTCCTTATCGCGGGGGGGTATGCGTCCCCGGAACAGGCGTACGGAGCGCTGGCGAGTTTCTGCGAGATGCGGATGGTGATGCCGTCCAAGATGGAGCTTTCGCCGGAGTTGGCAAAGCGGGTGCCGGCGCGGTTTGCGACGCACTACGGGTTCGTGCCCATCGAGGAGCGCAACGGCACGCTGGTGGTTGCGCTGAGCGATCCGCTGAATACCCAGCTTCTGGACGATATCCGGCAGGTGGTGCGACAGCGCATCGAGCCGGTGGTGACGACGCCGGAAGAGATTCTTCGAGTTACGAAAGCGATTTACGGCGTCGGCGCGGACACGGTCGAGCGTATCCTGAGCGATACGGACAGCGTGGCATCGGTGCTGAGCCTCGATATGGGGTCGACGTCGTCGGACCTCGGCGACGACAAGATTGACGCTTCGATTATCAAATTCGTGAACGAACTGTTCACGGAAGCCATTGAAACGGCCGCGACGGATATTCACCTGGAGCCGTTCGAGGACGAGCTGCGCGTGCGGTATCGCGTGGACGGCATCCTGCACCAGGTGCCGACGCCGCCGTCGATCCGGGGGTTCCAGCCCGCGATCGTTTCGCGCATCAAGATCATGGCGAACATGAATATCGCGGAACGGCGGCTGCCCCAGGACGGCAAGATTACGGCGAGCCTGGGGGACCAGCGCTTCGATTTGCGCGTGTCGGTGCTGCCGACGCCCTACGGCGAGACGATCAACATCCGGTTGCTGAACCGGGCGAGCATGTTCCTCACGCTGGACCAGTTGGGGTTCATGCACGAGGACCTCGAGGTCTTCAACGGCTTCCTGAAACGGCCGCACGGGATGATTCTGGTGACGGGCCCGACGGGCAGCGGGAAGACGACGACGCTGTACGCGGCGCTGCACAAGCTGAACCGGCTGGATCACAAGATCATCACGATCGAGGACCCGATCGAATACCAGTTGAAGGGCATTACGCAGATGCAGGTGATGCCGCATATTGGTTTTGATTTTTCGACGGGGCTGCGCTCGATGCTGCGGCACGATCCGGACATCATGATGGTGGGCGAGGTTCGCGATTTCGAGACGGCCGAGATGGCGATCCGCTCGAGCCTTACGGGACATTTGGTGTTCTCGACGCTGCACACGAACGATGCGGCGGGCGCGGTGACGCGCTTGATCGACATGGGGGTCGAGCCCTTCCTGATTGCGAGCACGATGATTTCGTCGATGGCGCAGCGGCTCGTGCGCCGGATCTGCGAGAAGTGCGCGGAGCCTTACGAGCCCGACCGGGATCTGCTGCGCGAGATGCGGCTCGGCGAGGCGCAACTCTCGACGGCCACGTTCCGCAAGGGGCGCGGCTGCGATGCGTGCCGCAATACGGGCTACCGGGGACGGCTGGCGATCTACGAGATCCTGCCGTTCACGGACGCGATCAAGGAAATGACGATTCAGCGCGCGCCGTCGACGGCGATCAAGCGCCGCGCCGTGGAAATGGGTTTCCTGACCCTGCGCCAGTGCGGGTGGTTGCGGGCCTGTTCCGGGCACACGACCATCGACGAGGTTCTGCGCGTGACGGCGGACGCGGATGTGAACGATTCGCTCGGAAGCGAGGCGGCCAATGCCCCAATTCCGGTATGAAGTAAAGAAGGGTCCCGGGCGGCCGGAGACCGGAACGCTTGAGGCGGAGAGCCGTCGCGCGGCGGTGGTTCACCTGCGCGACCTGGGGTATTTCCCGATCTCGGTGGAGGAGGCGACGGGCGAAGAGAAGACCAGCCCGGTGGTGGAAGCCCTGCGCCGGGTGCGGCTCAAGGACCGCAACATCTTCTTCCGCCAGCTCGCCAACCTGATTGAATCCGGCATGCCCATCACGCGGGCGCTCCTGACGCTGGAGGAGCAGACCGAGAACCGCAAGATGCGGGACGTGGTGGGCCGGCTTCGCGAGGACGTGCAAAAGGGCAGCACGTTCGCTGAAGCGATGGAGCGGCACCCGAAGATCTTCAACGTCATGCAATGCAACCTCGTAAAGGCCGGTGAGACGGGCGGCATGCTCGAGGAGGTGCTGTGGCGGCTGGTGACGTTCGGAGAGCAGGAAGAGGAACTGCGCGGCAAGGTCGTATCGGCGATGATCTATCCGGCCTTCCTGATGCTGGTCGGGTCGGCGGCGGTGTTCATCCTGGTGTCGTTCGTATTTCCGAAGTTCATTGCCATTTTCGAGGACTTCGATGCGAATTTGCCGATGCCGACGCAGATCGTGATGGGACTTTGCGGCTTCATGGATGCGTGGTGGCCCGTGGTGCTGCTGGGCATCGTGTGCGGGATTGCGGGGCTGGTGAGCTACACGCGCACGGAGGTCGGTGGGCGTCAACGGGACACGGTCCTGTTGCGTATACCGGTTGTGCGGACGCTGGTGCAGCGCTACGAGATGGCGAAATTCGCGCGGACCTTGGGGACGCTGCTCGATAACGGTGTGCCGATCCTGATGTCGCTGCGGATCACGCGCGACACGCTGGGCAACCGGATCGTGGCGGGCGAGGTGAATCAGATCATCGATCGCGTGGCGGAGGGCGACAGCATCAGCGAGAGCCTTCGCAGCGAGACCCGCTATTTCCCGCCGATGGTGATTAACATGTTCGCGGTGGGCGAGGAGAGCGGGCGGCTGGGCGCGGTGACGCAGCGCATCGCGCAGGCGTACGACAACGAGGTGGATCGGGCGGTCAAGGCGCTGACGGCTTTGTTCGAGCCCCTGATGATTGTGGTCATGGGCATTATCATCGGTTTCCTGGTGATTGCGATGCTGCTGCCGATTCTGACCCTCAGTTCCAACGTGGGATAGCGAATTCGGGCGCGGCGGCAAGATTAGGACGAGTTGTGGGAGACGTTCATGCAAAGGAATAGTGGTTTCACGCTGATCGAGTTGATTCTGGTAACGGTGATCATCGGCATTCTGGCGGGGTCCGTTGCGCTGAATGTGAAGGGGCGCGTCACCCAGGCCGGCACGGCGCGGGCCAAGGGCGATATTGCCACATACGAGACCGCCATCGACACGTACGCCCTGGACCATCAGGACAAGCTGCCCAAGACGCTCAAGGATCTGACCAGCGGCGAACGCACGTATGTGAGAATCATCAAGAAAGATCCCTGGGGTCAAGACTACATTTACAAGAACCCCGGCACGCACATGAAGAACGGGTATGACCTGTATTCCAAGGGCCCCGACAAGGTCGCCGGCAACGACGACGACATCGTGAACTGGGACGACGGCAGCCAGGACGATCAGAAGTAGGAACGCTGAAGTACCGAGATGCGCCTTGGCGGCGTGGCTGGAGGGTACGATGCACGAAGCAACAATCAAATGGGCTCGTCGCCTGGCGGCAGTTCTGGTATTGAGTACGTGCATACCAGTTCTTTACTTCTCGTGGACGGGTGACGGCGCCCCCAATTGGTCATTTTCCGCCGTTTTTGGAGTGCTAGCGTGTTTCTACTTCGCGCTTGCCATTGAAATCCGAACGACAGGCAAGGGAAAGCACGGCGACTTCTTGTTCTTATGCTCGGGCATAATGTCGGTGTTCACAGTAATTAGCCTGA
>JAVEWL010000214.1:0-8110 GCA_034004565.1 FCB group bacterium
ACCGCGGCCCCTTTCAGATTCCACGTTACCGCCCGGTCTGGCTTGAGAACGAGCGCTTTTTCAAAACAACCCAAGGCATCCTCGTCGCGAATCAAAACGGCCAACGTTATGCCCTTGTTTTCCCAGGCGAATCCCCAATTCGGGTCGTGGGAAAGTGCGCGTTCAAAGCAAACCAACGCTTCCTGCGACCGTCCCAGGTTGCCAAACGTCCGCCCTTTATTGTTCCATGCCTCCACGTAATCCGAGCGTATGGATAGAGCCCGCTCAAAGCAGGTCAACGCTTCTTGCCCACGGCCCAGCCCATCCAGAGCGAGACCTTTGTTATTCCACATGGGCGCATACGCGCCACCCGATTCTGTGGATAGCCCTCTCTCAAAACAGGTCAAAGCCTCTTCCGACCGCCCAAGTGCGTACAGCAGACGGCCTTTATTGTTCCACGCCTCTACGTAGTCGGGCTTTATGGATAGGGACTGATTGTACGAACTCAATGCTTCCTCAGCCCTGCCCAGGCGCTCAAGAGCAACGCCTTTATTATTCCACGCTTCCGCCTGGCCCGGTTCAATAGTCAGCGCCCGATCAAAACAAATCAATGCTTCTTCCATTCGCTGCACATTGTCAAGGGCGGCGCCTTTATTGAGCCACACCCAGACACTGTCCGGATGGGTCTGAAGGATCTCATCGTAAAGAAGGATTGAATCGGCAAAACGACCTTCCTTTGCGAGTGCATTTGCCTCATCAAACAATTGTTCTGCATCGGAGGGTACTTCCGCCCCGCCAATCCACTGATCTTCATAGCTTACGGAATGGTGTTCGGAAGGTAGTCCAGTGCCCGTTTGCGGCGATCTTCCCGCGGATGGAGAAACCGGCAACGAGAGCTCTGAATCCTGATGGGAAGTCCGTGCTCCTGCCGCCCCCTCCCTCGCTCCCGTTTGCGCTGTCTGGCATCCGCACAGCGTCATTGTCGCAATAGCCAAGACCGGCAAAATGAAGACAACAGGCTTCACGCGTTTTCTCCTGTCCGTTACTCCTGCGCTCCCGCCGAAAGGAGTCACCCGCTAAACCCCACCCTCGACTGGGCGACTATATGTAAAGCATTTACGGACTCAACCGCGCCCACTGACCACCCTGGCATCACCCGGCTTTCGCGCGATGAACTCGTTCATTCTCTGTGCTGTACGGTTAAGCTCGGCCGTCTGCAGCGCGAATATGCAAAACCCTTAGACAATCTTTCATTCTTCCGCTTGCGCGCATTCCAAGTACGGCCCACCCATCCCTAATCTTCGCTGCGCCCTTATCTCCCCATCCCAAGGGCTCTTACATTGCCTTCGTATTCTAGCACAGGCTTCTTCAGCGTGCCAGCGCTCTCCGCCTGTCCCTGCCTTCTGTTTGAAAGTCTTCGGGTCCGATGCTAACATCCTCCCTTACGCGAGAGGGGTCTCGACGGGAAGGGTTTGACCGTGAAAATTGCTTCCGATAACAGTCAGAGTATTGGCAACACGCCGCTGGTTCGTCTGCACCGCCTCGACGCGGGTTTGCCCGGGAAAGTGCTGGGGAAGGTGGAGGGACGCAACCCCGCCTACTCCGTGAAGTGCCGCATCGGAGCCGCCATGATCTGGGACGCGGAAACCCGCGGCATACTGAAGCCCGGCGGCACCATCGTCGAGCCGACCTCGGGCAATACGGGCATCGCCCTCGCCTTCGTGGCCGCCGCGCGCGGCTATAGGCTCATCCTGACCATGCCCGAAAACATGAGCATCGAGCGCCGCCAAGTCTTGAAGGCTTTCGGGGCCGAACTCGTGCTCACGCCCGCTGACCAGGGAATGCCGGGCTCCATCCGCGCGGCCGAAGCCCTTGTCGAGGCCAATCCGGAGTACTATCTCCCGCAACAATTCAAGAACCCGGCCAACCCCGCCATCCACCGCAGCACCACCGGCCCGGAAATCTGGAACGATACCGACGGTCAGGTCGATGTGGTCGTCGCGGGCGTAGGCACGGGCGGCACCATCACCGGCGTTTCGCGTTTCCTGAAACTGGACGCGGGCAAGGCCATCGAGAGCGTGGCCGTCGAACCCGCCGCCTCTCCCGTCTTGTCAGGAGGCATGGCGGCCCCCCACAAGATCCAGGGCATCGGCGCGGGCTTCAAGCCGGACATCCTCGACCTGTCCGTCGTAGACCGCATCGAGCAGGTCACCGACGACGAGGCCTTCATGCTTGCGCGCCGCCTGACCCTTGAAGAAGGTATCTTGAGCGGTATCAGTTGCGGCGCGGCCGCGGCCGTGGCATTGCGCCTCGCCGCGCGTGATGAATATGCCGGGAAGACCATCGTGGCGATCCTTCCCGATTCCGGTGAGCGGTATCTTTCCACCCCGCTCTATTCAGTTTAAGAACGGTTAATGGGCCCCTCACGGCCCCCTATCACCAGATTGGAGACCAGCATGGCAGACCAGAAGCTCCGCCTCGGCACGTTGGCACTGCACGCCGGCCAGGAAGTTGATCCGACCACCCACTCCCGCGCCGTGCCCATCTACCAGACCACGTCGTACCTCTTCGACGATTCCGCGCATGCCGCGCGCCTCTTCGGCCTGCAGGAATTCGGGAACATCTATTCGCGAATCATGAACCCCACCGTTGACGTCTTCGAGAAACGCATGGCCGCGCTCGACGGCGGCGTGGGCGCGCTGGGCGTGTCCTCCGGTTCGGCGGCCATCATGCTCGCCGCCCTGAACATCACCAAGGCCGGACAGAACATCGTTTCGTCGCAGACCCTCTACGGCGGAACCTACAATCTCTTCGCGCACACGTTCAAGGATTTGGGTATCGAAGCCCGTTTCGTCGACGCAAGCGATCCCAACAACTTCGCCAAGGCCATTGACGACAACACGCGCTTCCTCTTCTGCGAATCGATCGGCAATCCCGCCAACGACGTCGCCGATTTCGAGGCCATCGCAAAAATCGCACACGACCACGGCATCCCCTTCATCGTCGACAACACCGTCACCTCTCCCATGATGTTCCGCCCCTTCGACCACGGCGCAGACATCGCGGTCTACTCCGCCACGAAAATCATCGGCGGTCACGGCACCACCCTCGGCGGCGTCATCGTCGACAGCGGCAAGTTCGACTGGGACAACGGCAAGTTCCCCGAACTCACCGAGCCCAACGAAAGCTACCACGGCATGAAGTTCTACGAGGCCTTCAAAGCCATCGGCAACATTTCCTATATCCTCAAGGCGCGCGTGACGCTCCTCCGCGACATGGGCCCCGCCCTCTCGCCATTCAATGCCTTCATGCTGCTCCAGGGCCTCGAGACCCTCCACCTTCGTGCCCCGCGCCACTGCGAGAACGCGCAAAAGGTCGCCGAGTTCCTCGAAGGCCACCCCGCCGTAGCGTGGGTGAACTACCCCGGCCTGAAGAGTCACCGCTCCCACGAGCGCGCCCAGAAATACCTCCCTAACGGCCAGGGCGCCATCATGGGCTTCGGCGTAAAGGGCGGCTACGAGGCGGCGGTCAAGTTCATCGACAACGTCAAGCTCGCGTCCCATCTCGCGAACGTCCTAGACGCCAAGACGCTGGTCATCCATCCCGCGTCGACCACGCACCAGCAGCTTTCCGCCGCAGAACAAAAGGCCGCCGGCGTGTCACAAGAATTCATCCGCGTTTCAGTCGGCCTCGAAGACGTGGAAGACATCATCGCCGACTTCGAGCAAGCCTTGAAAATGTAACCCCGAATTCCATTCGGGGCATTAAAGCTCTTGAAACCAACACCCCGAATGGGAATTCGGGGTTACACGAGGAGGCGCAACGCCCAGGCGTGCGCATAAGGCAGCGTTGAATACACACGAACCAGCAGTGACGCAGGAGAAGGTCAACACGATGGACGACGAGGGTTCCATAGGAATCGTCGAGACGAAGTCCTTCACGTTCGCGGAATCCCCGAACGAGATGGAACTCGACTGCGGCCGCACGCTCGGACCCATCACGCTCGCCTACGAAACCTACGGCACCCTCAACGCCGACGGCTCGAACGCCATCCTCGTGCTCCACGCCCTCTCCGGCGATGCCCACGCCGCCGGCTACCACACCACGCTCGACAAGAAACCCGGCTGGTGGGACAGCATGATCGGCCCCGGCAAGGGCTTCGACACGAACAAGTACTTCGTGATCTGCTCGAACTGCCTCGGCGGCTGCCAGGGCTCCACCGGCCCCTGCTCCATCGACCCCGCGACCGGCAAACCCTACGGCCTGCGCTTCCCCATCATCACCATCGGCGACATGGTCCGCGCCCAGCTCCAGCTCATCAACCACCTCGGCGTCGACAAGCTCCTCACCGTCACCGGCGGCTCGATGGGCGGCATGCAGGCCCTCGAATGGGCCACGCGCTACCCCGACCGCGTGCAGTCCGCCATGGTCATCGCCTCGACCCCGCTCCTGAGCCCGCAGGCCATCGCCTTCGACGCCGTCGGACGCCACGCCATACAGGCCGACCACGAGTTCAAGAAGGGCGACTACTACGGCACCGAACCGCCCAACACCGGCCTCATGATCGCCCGCATGCTCGGACACATCACCTACCTGTCCGAAGCATCCATGCGCCTCAAGTTCGGACGCGCCCTGCGCAGCACCACCGAATACCGCTACGACTTCAGCAGCGAGTTCTCCGTCGAGACCTACCTCGACTACCAGGGCGAACAGTTCGTCAACCGCTTCGACGCCAACAGCTACCTATACATCACCAAGGCCATCGACTACTTCAACATCGCCGAGGCCTACGGCTCCCTCGACAACGCCATGGCGCGCGTCCAGGGCAAGATGCTCATCGTGTCCTTCTCATCCGACTGGCTCTATCCCCCCTACCAGTCGCAGATGGTCGTCGACGCCCTGCGCCGCGAGAAGAAGGACGTGACCTACTGCAACATCCACTCGGATTACGGCCACGACGCCTTCCTGCTCGAATTCGAGACCCAGAAGAAGATCTTCGCGGCCTTCCTCGAACACACCATGCACCCAAGCCTCGCCCTCCAGCGCCACGCCGAGCGCCAGGTCGATTCCGAAGCCGAACTCGGACCGCCCTCCACTTCCCACGAAAGCATCTACGAAGGCCACCGCGTCGACTACGACCTCATCATCCAGCAAGTCGACGAAGGCTCCCGCGTGCTCGACGTAGGCTGCGGCGACGGCGAACTCCTCGCCCGCCTCGTCGCCGAGCGCCGCGTAAAAGGCAGCGGCATCGAACTATCCCAGGGCAACCTCATCAGTTGCGTCCGCAAAGGCATCTCCGCCGTCCACGCCGACGTCGACCAGGGCCTCGCCGCCATCCCCGACCACAGCTACGACTGGGTCATCCTCAGCATGACCCTCCAAGTCGTCGAACACCCCGAGCTCGTCATCCAGGAGATGCTGCGCATCGGCAAACGCTGCATCGTCAGCTTCCCCAACTTCGGCTTCTGGAAAGTCCGCGCCAAGCTCCTCTTCGAAGGCCGCGCCCCCATCACCCGAAACCTCCCCTACTCCTGGTACTCCAGCCCCAACCGCCACGTCCTCTCCATCGAAGACTTCCGCCGCTTCTGCACCACCCACAACATCCAAGTCGAAAAGCAAATCCCCCTCTCCAGCCGAGGCACCGTCTGGACCGCCCGCCTATGGCCCAACCTCTGCGCCGACGAAGCCGTCTTCGTCATCAGCGCGAGACGGTAGAGGGCTCAACACCTTTTTTCCGAAACGAATGGTGATTAGAAGACTCTTGTGAGCATTATGCGATATTGCATTATTAATGGTGCGCGCGCTCTCTCCCACTGCGCCGACGGAACCTGCTCAGTGATTGAGGATTGTAGTTGTAAAGCGTGACAGTATAGACTCTTATGCCTTGCTCGGGTCGTCCGCGCCCCAGATGCGAGCGAGGGTGGCTTGAATCTTATTCTCGAAACGGGCGATCAGTTCTCGGTTGGCGGCGACCAGCGCCTGCTCCGCTTCGATTTCGGCGACGATGGCTTGCTGCGTCGCGAGCGGTGGGAGGGGGAGCTTGAACATTAAAACGTCGCTCTTAGTGATGTTTGGGTCTTTTCGAGTGCTGTTTGCGACGGTCTTCCAGTATCCTTTCGATGCGGCGAGAATCGTGTTCAAATAATAGGGGCTGACTTTCGGAGTGGGAAGCAGTGCAGTCATTGCTTGGTTGTGAGTGGCTTTGATCTCAAGAACGCCAGTTCGACCGATTTGATTGAAGCCGCCATACATTGCGATGAGGACTGTTCCGACAGGCAGGATACTCAAGTGCGTATCATCTAGTGCCGATTGGGTGATCTTTTCGTGGGTCGATGTGATCGGACCGTCTGTAAGGTCGAGGGTCTTTACCCATGGGATCGTCCCATCTTCGAAGTAGGCAGTATGACTGCGTGATGGAGTGGTTCCCGACCTCGTCTCAAATAGCTTTCCCAACTCCACAATAGGCCAGTCGGGGTGGATGGGGATATGGGGGCGGTAGTGGTCGAGGACGGCGCGGGCGCCGTTGATGACTTTCTGGTAGCCCTCGATCTCCGCCACGATCTCCTTCTGCACCTCCAGCGGCGGCAGGGGAATTTGGAGGGCAGACAGGATGCTCTGATTCAGATTCTTCAGCGTGACGCCAACGGCTTGTTCTTCGAGATAGGCCTTAACCTTGGGAGAAGTGAGCTGAAAGAAGACGAAGCGGACATCGCAAGTCGCCTTGAGGCGAATCACAAAAGAACCTGTGCCACAAATCCATCCATTCATCTCTGCGGCAACTACTGCGCACCGCCCCATCTCTCCCCGTCTTGCAATCACAATATCATTCTCGCGCAGGGTGAATTCTTTCAATCGATCTCGGGTGCTGGACGACACCGTTTTGGTTTCGTCTTTGATGACCACTCCATCGACAATGTTCTGGGGATTAATGACGGGTATCCCATTCACGATGTAGTCGCCTTGGTGCAGTGAGCTTCCAAACGGACCGGTCAAAATGGTCTCGCAGACTTCACCCAACTCCACCATTGGCCATTTCAAAGTGCAGGCGCCATTCTCCCGATACCGCTCGCCGCTGAGGTTGTAGTCGCCGTTGGCGGCGATTTTGGTTTTGTCTACGATCAGGGGGTTGGGAATGGACTCGATTGACTTGCCGGACGCGATGGACTGGAGATGGGATTTGAGGAAGTTGGCGGCGGCGGGGAGGTCGTTCTTCTCGATCTCTCGGCGTTGGGCGCCGAGGCCGAAGCCGTCGTTCTCGATCTTGATGAAGGCAATGGCGCTGGTCTTCTTGGCCAGGGATTTGTCGAGGAACAGGATCGAGGTCTTCACGCCGGAATAGGGATTGAATACGCCCGCGGGCAGGGACACGACGGCGACGAGGTAGTCGTCGACCAGGAGCTTTCGCAATTGTTTGTAGGCCGTCTGGCTCTGGAAGATGACGCCTTCGGGGACGATGATGGCGGCGCGGCCGTTGGGGGTCAGGTGCTCGGCCATGTAGTCGACGAAGAGGACTTCGCTGCGCTTGGACTGTACGGTGAAGCGGGTATGGGGCTTGATGCCGCCCTTTGGCGACATGAACGGCGGATTCGCGAGGATGACGTCGGCGTACTCGTTCCAGCGGTCCTGGCTGGTGAGGGTGTCGTACTCGAAGATGTGCGGGTCGACGAAACCGTGGAGGTAGAGGTTCACCAGGGACAGGCGGACCATGTCGGGTGAGATGTCGTAGCCTTTGAAGTTTTGGGCGAGACGGCCACGATCTTCGGGGGTGAGGGGTTTTGGGGATGGATCGGACGGATTGGACCGATCGGACGGATCGTGTTTTCGGAGGATGTGTTTGTAGGCTGAGATCAGGAAGCCGGCGGTGCCGCAGGCGGGATCGAGGACGGTTTCGGTTTTCTTGGGGTCGAGGATTTCTACCATGAAGTCGATGATGTGGCGCGGGGTGCGGAACTGTCCGGCGTCGCCTTGGGAACCCAGGACCGACAGCAGGTATTCGAAGGCGTCGCCGAGGCGTTCGGAATGGTCGTAGTTGAACTCGCCGATGATCTTGAGGAAGGCGCGCAGGGTCTCGGGGTCGCGATAGGGCAGATAGGCGTTCTTGAAGATCTCGCGGAAGAGCGGCGGGATTCCG
>JAVEWL010000215.1:0-8108 GCA_034004565.1 FCB group bacterium
GTCCCCCCCGCCTGCGGGGGGGTTGGGGGGGAAGCAGTTGCGGTTCCTATAGAGAGCCTTACGCCCGGCGACCTCATCTACTCGCACGACGGCACTCTCCACCCCGTCATTAAGGTCATCCGCCGAACGTACTCAGGCCCAATGTTCCACATCGTCGGCGAAAACGGCCAAGCACTCCACGTCACCGAAGACCTCCTCCTTCTCTCCGAACGGCGCGTAAAGCATCTTAGCCCATCCGGCCATTGGAGCGGGGTGCCTCGCCATCACTTCGAACGAGCCAGAAGGCTACGCCAAACCATGAGTCCACCGGAGGTCGCGCTCTGGTGCGCTCTCCGCGGTTCGCAGTTGGGGGTGAAATTTCGAAAGCAGCACCCAATCGGACCGTATATTGCCGATTTCTACAGCCACGAGTGCGGCTTGGTCATTGAGGTTGACGGAAGTCAGCATTTTGACACCGAACACGCCCGAACGTACGACCGTGAAAGAGATCTCTTAATGGAAAGGTACGGTCTGAATATCTTGCGTTTTTCGGCCCATGATGTAGGGGCGAACCTGGCGGGCGTTCTCGCATCTATCTATCGCCACACATGCCAGCAGCCGTTGGAGTCCGATCCGACAAAGCAGTGGCGCCTACCGGATAGACTTTGCAGGGGTGACGGTGTCTACCTGTCAACGAAATCGCATCCGGGGCGGATAGCCGAAATCTCATCCGAGCGACTGAGTGAAGAAGTGCTTATCGTCGAGTTGGATGGTTGGCTCTCCTTTGTCACGAACGTGTGCGCCCTTCGAGGCTTTGGACTGGAATAGCCCCCTTATCCAGTTCTCCACCCCCAGTGTCGATATACTTAAAGCCGTACCGGCCGTAAGTTTGAATAGAAATAATTGAAAAACACTTCCTTTAGCTTGATTCTTCATTGCTTTTTCTGTATTTATGCATAAGCTGAATCGCACGGCATGGGCAATTAAGCTATCGGCACTTGCGGAGCGAGGGCAAGCCAAGCGGATATGGGCATATCCGCCGTATGCAAGTGCTTTATTCATAAGGCGATATAGGGCGTGTAGGATCGATTGCACTCATCGGGGGGCTGATGATGAGACGCTACTTCTGTATACTTTCGGCGCTGGTGGCTTGTCTGCCGGCGGCGGGTATGGATGGCCAAACCCGGCTGAGCCTTTCCACGGACCAAACCTCTTTCCAACTCGCCTCCATCCTCGGTTGCGACAAACCGAAGCTTCCCGAATTGCGTACGACGACACGCCGGGCCATGTCCGTGCGGGAAATGTCGTTGGGAGCGCTCCTGACCACGCTGACGTCGGGACCGGACCGCCTGCCCGGCACGGAGCACGGGCGGCGCGCGGAGACCTTCCTCGCGAACGCCTACGAGGCGCTCGGTTGCGAGGTCATGCTGCAAGAGGTGCCGGTACACGACTGGCGCCGCGGTGCGACACGGCTTGAAGTGGACGGTCAAGCGGTGACGTGCAGCGCGGTGCCGTTCTCGCCGTTTGGAGCGATGTCGGGCCGCCTGGTGTACGTGGGCGGCGCGCGGGATCTTTCCGGGCACGACGTGCGCGGTGCAATCGTGGTGGCGGAGCAAGGGTTTCCGATGCAACCGATCGACCAACTGTGGGCGCAGCGGCTGCCGGGTACGACGCTGGCGGAGCCGACGACGGGTGTGCCCGCGTGGTGGCTGAACGCCCCGGGGGTCACCCCGGTGGAAGCGGAGCAAGCCGGCGCGCTGGGACTCGTGCACGTATTGGTCGATCAACTGGCGGACAGCCCCTGGCGTTACGGGCCTTACCAGGGACCGGCGGGCGGCGTGCCGGCGGTGTACGTGTGCAGGACCGAGGGCGAGAGCCTGAAGGAGGCCGCCGCGCGCGGCCGTAACGCCACCCTGAGCATCGAAGGCTCCATGGAACGCTGCTTCAGCAACAACATCGTTGCGGAACTCGAAGGCGCGTCCGGTCGCGTGTACCTGTTTCAATCGCATTACGACAGCCCCGGGCCCGGCGCCGTCGACGACGCCGCGAGCCTCGTGGCTATGCTCGAAGTGGCGCGGCACTATGCCGCGTTGCCCGTGGACCAGCGGCCGGGACGAATGGTCTTCGCCTGCACGACGGGACACTTCGACGCGTCGATTGGCGTGCGCATGCTGGCGCGGGATGTCCTGCCCAAATGGCGCCATCGCTATCGCGGGATTTTCTCGCTCGCGCAAATCGGCGCAAAGTCGGTGCGCAAAGAAGGGGGGCGTCTCGTGGCGACGGATGCGCTGGAACGGCAGGACGTGTTCGTGCCGGACCACCCGCGATTGCGCTCGGCCGTGGTCGAGGCGCTGAAAGCGGCGCAACTGAGCAACACGCTCGTACTGCCGGATCGAACCGAAGTCTTTCCGGTACCGCCCGGCGAAGGCGGCTCCCTATGCGTGGCCGGCCTGCCGACAGTGCAGTTCACCAGCGCGCCGCCGTATCTGCTGACCAACGAGGACAGCGTGGACAAAGTCGACCTCGCGCGCGTGTCGAAGCAGGTGGACATGCTCATCGATATCGTAGGAAGGCTGTAGGCCCGGCAGGTTCCATTTGGTCAAATGCAAGGCTTTAAGGAGCGGCTCATTCACTGCTGTTCAGTCGAAAGGGCCTGCAGTATCTTGTTAGCCAATCGCTCCGAAATCTAGGCGTGTCTTGGAACGGTCTCAACACGGCCGGTCACGGGATTGCACCACAGCGAATGGGATGCCCCTTCTCGCTTCAGGTAGCAACCCTTCTTTCACAACGCCTTCAAAAGCGCTTCACGTTTCATTCAACGGTGATTATATCGTGAATGGCATCGGCGGGAACTCCCCGAAGCATGTCCGCGCGGCGATCTTCCAGGATTAGCGAGACGGATTCGGACAGGCTTTGTTTACATTCTTCAATGGTCTTTCCCTGCCCGTTTGCCCCAGGCACTTCCAGGCAATACGCGATATAGCACTCGCCGTCTCGTTCCAGTATCGCCGTGAATTCGTTTCGCATGCATTGCGCCTCCATCAAGGCCATTCTAACACAGGCAGCCCGGCTCTACCGCCCATGAGGCGCAGTCCGGCTCACTTCAACACGCCCTTCCCCTCAAACCCCTCCGGCGTCCGCACGCCGAGGTATTCGAGGGCGGTAACCCCCAGGTCGCGAATATCGGGACTGTCGACGGCGGCTTGATTGGCGAAGAAAATGCCCGGCGTATTGCGCACGTCCGAGCTGGCGTGCTCGCCGCTCCACTTGTCATTATTCGGGTGGAAGATGTCCTTCGGCGCGGCGCCCGAGGCCGACGCCTTGCCCGTTTGGTAGCCCTCGGCGTAACCCACCTGGAGGTCCGGCGCGTCGGCAATGGACTTACCTTCCCAGATTTCCGTGCCGGCGTAGACGGCGTCGAACACCTTGTCGTTGGTCGTCGGATCGGTAACCTGGAGCAGCCTGTCCTTCAGTTCTCCAACCAACGCGGGCGCTTCCTCCCGCGCCACGGTTCCCTTGCCTTCGCGTCCCTGAAGGTTGAGGTAGATGCTTCCGAGACCGATGCTGTAAGCGCGTGTCTTCGTCCAGTCGTAGCCCTGGAGAAACTTGGTCTCGGTGTAGGCCGTGGCGGGATCGGGCTGATCCTTAACCCCGAGATATCCGTTCCGCACAAGCCAGGTATTTACGTTGAACTCCGTGTGGAAGCTGTGGAATCCGTGGTCGGACAGAATCATGAGCAGGTCATCGGGCCCCAGTTTCGCCATGACCTTCCCCACGGTTTGGTCCATGCGTTTATAGCTGTTCTCGACCACCTGCCCGTATTTCGCCGCGCCCTCCTTCGTGTAGAGCGGATGCCTCGGATCACGGAAGCGCCAGAAAAGGTGCGAAATGCGATCGGGACCCGTCCATACGGCGATCAACATGTTGTAGGCGTTGCGGTCGAGTTCGTCCAGAACGAGGGTCTCGCGCCACCGCGTTTCCCGCGCGATATCTTCCAGAAAAGCGTCGTCCGTAATCGCATCCTGGCGAAGGGCGTGGGTATCCTCGGCCCAGCCGATGGTCTTGTAGAGTCCGTAACGCTCGGCGAGTTCCTTGGCATACTCCTTGGGCTCGCTGATCGGGATGTAAGGATCGCGCGGATCAAACTGCAGGCAGGTCATGTAGAGCCGTACACGTTCGCCCGCCTCGAGCACGAAGAAGCGGCTGATGGCCTTCACGCTGAACGTGTCCGACACCGGGAAGCTCCAGTCGCGCCACTCGGACCATCCGCCCTCCGGGACGGTTAACGACTGCCCCTGCGCCTCAACGGTGACGGTGCGCGCCTCGCGGTCGGCGCTGACGTTCAAAGTGGTATCGACGTAGCCCTTCTTGCGTGAATCATAGGCGCCCGGAAACGTGGCGATGGCCGTGTCGCCGTCGAACCCGAGCGGCACGCGCATGCCACCGGAAAGGTCTTCCTTCAACTGCGCCGGTGTAAAAGCGTCCGAGAAATAGAAAAAAGTGCTCGTGGTGCCGCGAATGTCCGGTACGCCAAGCCCACACAGCATGTGGCTGTCGAGCAAGTCGTCGGCGGGGTACGCAAAGGGAATGTGCAGCATGGCGCAGCGTGCGCCCTGCCGGTCGGCGGCGGCCCAGAACGTCTCTCCCTTGCGAATATTGGTGCTGGCCGCGGGTTTCACCACCGATCCGTCCGGTCCAAGCTGGGCCTGGACGGTGGTGCCGAAGCCGACACCGGGCATGTAGGTGGCCGGTGTCCGGCGGAGGAAATCGTAGATGCCGTGGTCGCCGGGATCCTTGCAGGTCGCGAACGACGACCACGCCGTCGGCGACTGAGGCGGGTTGGCCGTGCTCAGACGGCGGTAAGCGCCATCCTTGCGGAGCTTATCGAGGTTGGGCAGGCCGCCCGCGTCGAGCATTTTCTCGACAATAGTGGGTTCCACGCCGTCGAATCCGAGAATGATGACGCGGCCCTTTGCGCCGTTCAGTTCAGCCGGTTTGGCGGCCTGTGCGGCGGCCGTGTGGACGTTCGCCAATCCCAGGAAGACGCAGAGCGTCAGCGCAAGCGCGAAGAAGCGGTTCTCTTGTGTCAAGGAAAGCCTCCTTACTGTTCGCGTGTGGACGATTTCTGGCGGTGCAAGAGGATTATACCCTTCCGGTCGCGCAAATAAACGTGCGCCCCTGGACAGATTTAAGTTTATCGTTGGGGCATGGCAGACCACCATTATCGCCCTTGCCGCCGGAAGACGTGGAACGCGACGTGCGTGAAAAAAGGTTCAACCCTCTTCTTCAGCGAGATACGGAGGAAATCAGCCCGCATCGCCGGCGGTCTTCATGTAACCCCGAATTCCCATTCGGGGTTACATGAAGACAACATCGGCAAAGGTAACAATGCCGCCGGCGGGGTCGGCACCGTGGCCATAATGCAGAACTTGACCCGGATTCGCGATCCCCTCGACGCTGCGCAACGCGGCGTAAATGCAATTGATGCCGCAGACGCGGCGTTCGTTGTCGTCTTTCATGACGCTGCGATAGAACCCCTGCGGATCGAGCGAGGCCGCATACGCAAGATCCTCGCGATCCCGGGCCTCGACGCGCTGAATCACCCGGTCGTCAATCTCGAAGTCGTCGCCGAAGCGCTGGCCCACATGGGCAAGGTCCGCGCCCGCGATGACACTGACCCTGCGGTCGGAGCCCGCAATCAAGTCGCGGCAGCGGTCAAGGAAAGCATCGACCTGCGGCGCAACGCCATTTTCCCGTTCGCTATACCCGCGGAAAGGTCCGCACAGGATAGGCACGATCTTGACCGCCGAGCCGAAGAGGTGCGCGAGCATCACCACCTGCAGTTCGATCGAGTGCTCGGTGCGGTGCAGTATCTCGTACTGATAGGGATCCCACGCGCACGCGGATTCCAGCGCCTCGACGAAAGCGAGGTCGGTATGGACCGTGCCCAATGGTGTTTCGAAATCCTTGCGCGTAAGGACGAACGGTACGGGCGGTCCGTTGTGCGCGACGCCGAACACCAGAATGACCTCGGGTGTGGGACCCCGGGCCAGGCGCAGGTAACCGTGGGCGTAGGAATGCCCCCCGCGCTGGTAGTCGATGTGCGGCGATACAAGGCAGCGAACGGCAACTTCGTGAGCCGATCCGTTGCTCGGAGGCCGCTCGCCCGGCCCCCCTTCGCGGGTGAATTGCTCGTCGAGGAACGCGCGGAGTTCTTCGGGATCGAGCGGATACGTGCCGCCGG
The DNA here is from genome assembly GCA_034004565.1 of FCB group bacterium. Taxonomy (GTDB): domain Bacteria; phylum Hydrogenedentota; class Hydrogenedentia; order Hydrogenedentales; family SLHB01; genus JAVEWL01. The sequence goes on from JAVEWL010000215.1 coordinate 6,224, forward strand.
CCATGTGCGCGGGCCGCACCGTCGCGTTCCGGAAATCACTTTCGACGCGGGCCCGCATGGCCTGGAACCGCGGCGTGATCAGGAAGCCCGCGCCGTCGAGCGCGTCGACGATGTCGCGGATTTGCTCGGCCGCGGGAACCTGCCCGAATTGGTTCAAAAAGGCATACTGAATGTCCGAAACGTCGTTGGCGCCGTCCAGCAGGGAGGCAATGTAGAAGGCGGGTGGGGAAAGGGCAAGCTGCTCGCCGGCATACCCTTCGGGGTCGAGCAGGCAGACGAGGGTCTGACCCTCGTGTTCGACGGGCACCGCATCGATGTTTCTCAGGGGTGGTAACGGCATAGCATAAGAACTATAGCCTGCCAGGGCCGATAACGCAAAGTGGATGGACGCTGTGCTATAACGTGTGCGAACGTGGTTTCGGTAGTAAGACCAGAGAGGATGCGCGAATGAGACGGGGATACTGGCAGAGTTGGCTCATGGGCATGTGTTTGGCATCGGCGGTTGCCACGACCGGGTACGCGGATGCGCGGGAGGATTCGGAGGTGGCGAAGGCCGAGCGTATCGCATGGTTTAACGAGGCGAAGTTTGGACTCTTTGTCCATTGGGGGCCGTTCTCATTGCAGGGTGCCGACCCGAACGCGGCGTTCGATTACTTTGAGATGAAGGAGAATGCGGCGCTGCGCGAGGAGTACAAGAAGTACGGTGAGGCCTTCAATCCGCAAAAGTTCGACGCGGATAAATGGATGGCGGCGGCGAATTCGGCGGGAATGAAGTATGTGGTCTTCACCTCGAAGCACCACGACGGCTATTGCCTTTTTGATACAGCGCTGACGGATTACGATTCGGTGGACGGCCTGCCCAGGAAGGACTACGTCCGCGAGTTGATTCCGGCGGCGCGGGCGGCGGGCTTGAAGATTGGGTTCTATTACTCGACCCTGGACTGGTACCAGCCGGATTTCGTGAACGATTTCCCGAAATACGTCACGGAATACATGTTTCCCCAGGTGAAAGAGCTGTGCTCGAACTACGGTCCCATCGACTGTATTTGGTTCGATGGCGAGTGGGATTACCCCATCGACGCGTGGCGGTCCCCGGAACTCGTGAAGATGATCCGCGAACTCCAGCCCAACGCCTTAATCAACGACCGCCTCGGTAAAGGCGAGCGCGGCATCACGCAACTCAGCGATTTCTTCACGCGCGAGCAACCCAGCGAGATGAATGTCGCCACATCCTTCGAGCGGCACAAGCCCTACCCGTGGGAAGCCTGCATGACGATCGGGGATTACTGGCAATATTCGATTAAAGACACAAGTTTCAAAAGTACGAAGGAACTGGTCGGCATTCTCGTGGACGTCGTGAGCCGGGGCGGAAACCTCCTGCTCAACGTCGGTCCTACGCCCGACGGCGAAACTCCGCAGCCGCTGCTCGAGCGCCTGGAGGGAATGGGGAAGTGGATGGCCGTAAACGGCGAGTCGATCTACGGTGCCACCCGTTCACCGTTTGCTGCCCTGCCCGCGGGGAAATGCACCGCGAAGGCAAACCGGATATACATCCACCTGGTATCGCGCCCGGAGGCATCCCTGTCCCTGCCGGGCCTGCGCAACAAGATGAAGCGCGCATGGATCCTCGGCGAGGAAACCGAACTGGCATTCGACGACGCCGCGAAAACCGTGACCTTACCCGAGCAATTGCCCGACCAGTCCATGACGGTATTAGCCATTGAACTGGACGGTGAACCGAACGTGGAATAGAACCCTGTGGCACCCCCAAGTCGGCTTCATGGCTTGGGGGTGTGGGTGAGACATGGACTGCGACTGCAGCAAGGCGCATTGGGCTCCCCTCACCCTACCCCTCTCCCCAGGGAGAGGGAACAAGACTTCGGCA
>JAVEWL010000216.1:0-8104 GCA_034004565.1 FCB group bacterium
GCTCGGCCCCCCAGCGCTGGCGGATGCGGGTGAGGCTGCTGTGCTCGGGCAGGCGCTCGTGCAGGCCGTAGCCGGCAAACCAGCGGAACGCCAAGTCCGTCTGGGCGCGCCGCATGAGCTTGCGATCGTGCACGATGCCCTCGAAAAAGCCCGCCAGCATCAAGCGCAGCGCCGCCTCCGGGTCAATGCTGGGCCGTCCGCGCTCCTGGCTGTAGTATTCGCGCACCTCCTCGTGCAGCCACGACAAGTCCAAAACCGTATCGATGCGTCTAAACAGGTGATCGTCCGGAATGAGGCTCGAAAGCGGCGAGGCGACGAACAAATCTTCTTGCCGGCGGTCTTTACGCGTCTGCATGGCGCTCCCCCCTAGTGCGACATACATTTATATCAAACTAGCTACATTTAGTCAAGCACTTTTTTCAACAGCCCCACAGTCCCCGCTTTCCGGGATCCTACGCGTCGAGGCTGTGGAAGGCTTCGCGGATGGCCTGGTAGTTGGCTTCGCTCATGCCGAGGGACGCGTAGTCTTCGATGTAGGCGATGAAGCCGCCGTTGTAGGCGCCGAGGTTGTCGCGCAGGTAGCGGGCGTAGGCGAAGATTTCGTCGCGGGTGCCGGAGACGGCGCGGCGCTGGTGATCGACCGAGCAGCAGAAGCAGACTTTGCCGCCGAATTCCCGCGCGAGGCGTTTGACGCCCAGGAGGTCGGGCTGGAGCAGTTCGATGACGTCGACGCCGATGTCGATGAGGTCGCCGATGATGTCGTAGACATTGCCGCAACTGTGAAACCACACCTTCTTGCCCGCGGCGCGTATGCGCGCGAACTGCGCCTCGTAGCGCGGCCGAAAGATTTGCCGCCACATTGGCGTCGAGATCATGAGGCCTTCCTGCGTGCCCCAATCGTCTCCGAATGCGACGGCGTCGATGGGGTATTGCACGGCCTGGTCGATCAGGCCGTTCTCGAAGTCGAATACGATATCGAGCACGCGCGCCGCCATCTCCGGGTCGGCATACAAATCCATCAGGAACGTTTCGAACCCGCGAAGGAACGTGGCCTGGTTGAAGCCGGTGATGCCAAGGCCGAACTTGATGAAGCGATCGCCCGACTCTTCGAGAACTTTTTCAAGCGGTGCGAAACGTCCGGGCGCGTGGGGATCGGGCGGGGTATAATCCGCGAGGCGCGATGCGTCGGCGAGGGGGTTTTCGTGCGGCTGGCCCATGGTGTCGTCGAGGGCCTGCCAGACGTAGCCCCATTCGCTCAGGCCGGGGGTCGATGGGGTGAAACTTGCGGGTGCGTCGAAGCCGCCCGAGAGCACGTCTGAGAATTCGAAGTCGCGGTTGCAGTACGTAATGGGCGTGCGCGGCGGGCCGGTGCGTTCGATGGCGGCCTTCACGATGCTCTTGCGATCCACGGAACTCCCCCTTTCGTTTCCGGTTTCGGGTGTGCGGGGGATTATGCCTGCCTTCGACGTTTGCTGCAAGGATTGGGGAGCGGGAATGGACCTGTGGCCGCAAAACCTTCCTCACCCCGCATCCCACCTCAAGATTTGTGAGATTTGTGGCACCCCCAAGCCGGCTTCATGGCTTGGGGGTGTGGGTGAGCAAAGAACTGCAAGGACGGCAAAGCGCGTGAGCCCTCACCCCGCCCCTCTCCCAGGGGGAGAGGGAGCCCGCCGAAGGAGTGGGTCGCGTCATCGGGAAAGAAACCAAGCGCTACATCCTGCTGGAGTCTTCCCCCTCTCCCTCTGGGAGAGGGTTGGGGTGAGGGCTCATGGGTACTTGCTGTCCTTGCAACCCTTTGCCAACCCACACCCCCAAGCCATGAAGCCGGCTTGGGGGTGCCACGGGACGTTTGGGTCCTGGGGCCAGAGAGATTGCAAGAATGGATTTCTTGTATGATAGGTGTGCGTCGGCAAGGTACTCGGGGCACAAGCTTGTGTAATGGGGGGCGAGTCGTGGCGAAGCACACATTGGGAATCGTGCTGGGGTTGGCCGTCGTTGCGGGCATGGCGGGCGCGGCGCCGATCACGGTGGGGGCGGACGGCGCGCTGCTGCGCGAGGGCAAGCCGTACCGGGGGATTGGGGTCAATTACTTCGATTGTTTCACGCGCTGCCTTGAGAACCCGGAAGACACGTCGTATCGCGAAGGGTTCAAGACACTCGCGGAACACGAAATTCCTTTTGTGCGCGCGTCGTTTGGCGGGTTCTATCCGGCCAATTGGAAGCTCTACCAGAACGACAAGGAAACGTACTTCCGCCTGATGGACAACGTGGTAAAGGCGGCGGAAGAGTCGGGCATCGGCATCATCCCCAGCCTCTTCTGGGCGGTGGCCTGCATACCGGATCTCGTGGGCGAGCCCTGCAACGCGTGGGGCAAACCCGACAGCAAGACGCACGCGTTCATGCGGCAGTATGTGCGTGAAGTCGTGGGGCGCTATGTCGATTCGAAGGCCATCTGGGCCTGGGAATTCGGCAACGAATACAGCCTGGCCGTCGACCTTCCAAATGCCGCCGACCATCGTCCGCCGACGCCGACGCAATTTGGCGCGCCGGCCACGCGCAGCGCCGAGGACGATCTGACGAGCGAGATGATCAACACCGCATTCAAGGCTTTCGCGGAAGAGATACGGCGCATCGATCCCGTGCGGCCGATTACCACGGGCAACGCGACGCCCCGCCACTCGGCGGAGCACCTGCGCAACGCGCGCGGCTGGAAGACGGATTCGCGCGAGGACCTCATGCGCAATCTTGCCTTTGCCACGCCGGACCCGATGAACATGGTGTCCATTCACGTCTATCCGGGCGATATCGAGAAACGATTCGAGGCCGACAGCAAGACCACGTACGCGGACGTGCTGCGGGTCTGCCTTGAGGGCTCGGCGGCTGCGAAGAAACCGTTGTTCATCGGCGAGTTTGGCGGTCCGCCCGATAACCAGGCGCCGTGGAATTTTGAGTCGGCCAAGGTCGAAGGGCTCGCGCTGCTGAAGGCCATCGAGGAATCGAAGGTGCCGCTGGCGGCCATCTGGGTATTCGATTTCGCGTGGCAGGATGATTTCATCAACATCAGCACGAGCAACCATCGCGCGCATTACCTGGGCGCCGTTCGCGACGCGAACCGCCGCATCAAAGAAGCTCAGGCAGCAGCACAGCGGGAATGAACACCCTATGACATCTAGCTCTCTGTCGTTGAACGGCAACTGGAACCTGATTGGCTATTCGCCAGAACCGGCCGAGGAACCGCTGCGATTGACCGCGCGCGTGCCGGGGCAGGTCCACGGCGATCTGCTTCGGGCGGGCAAGCTTCCCGATCCGTTTTTCCGCGACAATGCGGAGCAGTGTCAGTGGGTCGAGCGGTGGGACTGGGAATACGAACGCGAATTCGAGTTGCCGGAAGATTTCCGGCCGGGCTGGAACGAACTCGTGTTTGAAGGGCTGGATACCTTCGCGCGCATCATGCTCAACGGTCATGAAGTGGGCGCGACCGACAACATGTACATCCCCCACCGGTTCGAGGTCGGACCGCTGCTTCGTCCGGGCGCGAATACGTTGAAGGTGCGTTTCCGCGCGCCGCTTAAGGAAGTCGAAGGCCTGCCCATGGACCGCTACTTCTCGGTCTTCAACGAGGAGCGGGTCTACATCCGGCGTATGCAGTGCGGCTTCGGGTGGGACTGGGTACATCGCTTTGTGTCGATGGGCATTTGGCGTCCGGTGACGCTGTTGACGTACGACGCGGGGCGCGTGCGGGATTTGTTTGTCTATACGGAGTCGCTCGAGACGTCTTCGGCGCGCATTCGCGTGCAATTCGACGCCGAGCTGCGCGGCGAGGAGGCCCTCACGGCGGAGGTGGCGATTACCGATCCCTCGGGGCGCCGCTGTTACGAAAACCGCACGGCCGTCTCCGCGGGCACGCAGGGGATCGCATTTTCGCTCGATACTCCGCAGGTCTGGTGGCCCAACGGCCTGGGCGAACATCCGCTCTACCGTTGCGCCGTGAGCCTGTTGCGCGCCGACGGCTCGTGCGTCCATCGTCAGGAAGCGGATTTCGGCATTCGCACGGTCGAGTTGGAGCAGATTCCGGACGATATCGGCAGCAGTTTCACGGTTGTGGTGAACGGCGAGCGCGTGTTCGCGAAAGGCGCGAACTGGGTGCCGCCGGATCCCTTCCCCGGTGAAATCGAGGACGCGCGCTACGAGCGCCTCATCGACCTTGCCCGCGCCGGGAACTGCAACATGCTGCGCGCGTGGGGCGGCGGCATCTACGAGCCGGAAGCCTTCTGGCGGGCCTGCAACCGCGCGGGCATCATGGTGCTACAGGATTTCATGCTGGCCTGCGCGTTCTATCCAGAGGACCAGCCCGCGTTTCTCGAAGCCCTGCGCCGCGAGTTCGATCCCGCCATCCGCCTGCTGCGAAACCATCCGAGCCTGGTGATGTGGCTGGGCGACAACGAACTCGGCATGAACGAACCCGCGGACGCGCAATACAACGGCCGCAAGATTGCGGAAGAGGTCAGCGGGCCTCTTTGCGCGGCGCTGGATCCTTCGCGCGTGTTTCTGCCGACCAGCCCCTACGGCGGCAGTCCGAACAACTGCGCCACCGAAGGCGACTGCCACATCTCGGCGTGGTACGACCCCGAGTTCTTCCGCGGCGACATGCTGGGGTATCGGAAGTCCATCGACGCCGCGTGGGGCCGCTTCCACAGCGAGTGCGTCACGGTCGGAATGCCGCCGCTGCATTCGATTCGGAAGTGGGCCACCGACGAAGACATCGCCGATCCCACGGGCCGCATCCTCGAGTATCACAACAAGGACAATCCCTACAACGGCATCGACGACGCCACGCACCTGCAATTGCTGCGGCGAACGGCGGAAGTTCTGTACGGCCGCACGGACGACCCGGAGACGGCCATCCGCCGAATGGAGTTCGAGCAATACGAGTGGGTTCGCCTGACCTGCGAAGCGCTCCGCCGCCGCAAGTTCCAATGCAGCGGTCTGTTGTTCTGGATGTTCAACGACTGCTGGCCCGCGAACGGGTGCAGCCTTATCGACTACTACGGTTTCCCAAAAGCCGGCTGGTACGCCATGAAGCACGGATTCAAGCCATTGATCGCGGCCATCGAACCGGGGACGGAGCGAGTGAACGTCTGGCTCTGCAACGACACCCTGAGCCCCCTCGATTGCACGGTCGAATTGTGCTTCCAGCCGTGGTCCGGCGAGCCGCGCTGGCGGCGGCAAGTCCGGGTGACTGTGCCCGCCAACGGCGTCATCAGAACAACGGAGGTGGGCTTGGCGGAACTCGAGCGCGACGGAACGCTGGTCTGCGACGTATTCGCGAAAGGACACGCCGACCGTACCTGTTATCATTTGGGAATGCCCGCCGAAATGGACCTCCCGCCCGCGACGCTGCTCGTGCGGCAAACGTCGAACGGCGACACCGGCTCGGTGACCGTTTGCACGGATCACTATGCCCGCGTGGTCACGCTGGAAGCCGACCTGGATTTCTCGGACAACTATTTCGACTTGCTCCCCGGCGAATGCCGCGTCATTGCGTGGTCCTCGCCCAAGGGGGCATTCGAAGGCCCAATCCCCGTGACTTGCTGGAATAAGGAAGTAATACCTTCCTGATTCGTGCTCTGAAGCCTGTCAGTCATGCCACCCCCAAACTTGTTTGGGGGTGCTTCAGGTTTCTTGGGAAAACTCTAAGTGATCGCCGAAATCTTCAAGCACCCCCAAACAAGTTTGGGGGTGGCATGTCCTTTTCTTCTTTTGTTTGGGGCATGGATGGAGGTAAGGCTGTCTGGACACACGAACCGTGTAGGGCCTATTCTTCTCACGGTCCAAATCAACCGGGTCCCGATAAGGAGGATTATGTCTCTTTCTCCGATTCGTCGCCGTACGGCGCTTGTCCTGGTTGCGCTGTTGCCGTTGTTTGCGATCTCATGCCCCGGTTCGGGCTCGCCGTGGCGCAGCGCGCTCTACCCGGCGTCGTGGCAACCGGGATACGCCGACGCGCAGGGCCGTTTTCTCCACGACTTTTCCTATGCGGGGTATCGCAACGGCGAAGCCGCCATTCCGGATGCCCCTCCCTTGCCCTCTTTTGATGTCTCTGCCTACGGAGCCGACCCCACCGGCCAGACCGATTCCACCGGCGCGTTGCAAGCGTCCATTAACGCCGCCGTCGATGCGGGCGGTGGTGTCGTAAAGGTCCCGCAGGGAATCTTCCGTTGCGACGGCCGCTTGCTGGTACAAGGTTCGAATGTCATCCTCCGCGGCGCAGGACGTGATTCGACCCGGCTCTACTTCACCCAATCCACCTCCATGGCGAATCGGTCGCATCTTACCTTCCAGGGCAACGTCACCCGTGGCGCGGATATCCCCCTGGCTCAGGACGGCCAAAACGGCTCGAACCAAGTCATCGTGAACGACGCAACTTCACTGTCGCCCGGCGACGAGGTCGCCGTCGGTTGGACCATCAGCGAGGCTTTCGTCGCCGAGCACGGCATGACCGGCACCTGGCAGGCCTTCAATGGACAGTGGCGCCCGTTCTTCCGCCGGACCGTCGTCGCCGTCGACTCAAACGTAATTACGCTCGATGTCCCCCTGCGCTACCCAGCCCGGCTCCGCGACGGCGCAAGCCTCCGCAAAGAAACCGGCTACCTGCGCGAATGCGGCCTCGAACGCCTCTCGCTCTCGAACGCCGTCGATTGGGATGCGGCCTGGAGCATGTACCGGGTCCATCTGCTGAAGATGATCGACACCGAAGACAGTTGGATTCGCGACGTCGGCTCGTTCGCGTCGCCCCTGCCCGATGCGGACGGCTATCACCTGCAGAACTGCGGCTTTGGCCTGGTTGACTGCAAGCGGATTACCGTGGCCGATTGCCGCCTCGAAAAGGCCCAGAACCGCGGCACGGGTGGCTGCGGCTACCTCTTTGAAATCTCGCGTTCGAACGAGGTGCTCCTGCGCGACTGCGCCGGCATCGACGGCCGCCACAACTTCATTCAGAACTGGGATTTCGGCACGACGGGCTGCGTCTTCCTGCGCTGCCGCAGCGCGGGCGGACGCAACCTCCTGGGCAAGAACGACCCAATCGGCGTCCCGGCCTACAGCGAGTACCACCACTCCCTCGCCATGGCCTGCCTCGTCGACAGTTGTATCCTAGATGACGGCTGGTACGGCGGCAACCGGCAAGACGAAAGCTCCGGCGCCGGCCACTCGGTCACCCAAAGCGTCTACTGGAACACGAGCGGCAAAGGCATCGTCAAGTCGTGGCAATACGGCTGGGGTTGTGTCATCGGCACGCGGGGCGTAACGGTGGCGGCGGGCCTGTCCGACATTCATGCCCTTCTCGGCAGCGCCCAAGGCACCGCCCCCGAGGATTGGACGGAAGGCATCGGTTCAGGCCAAACCCTCGAGCCGTCGTCGTTATACGAGGATCAACTTGCACGGCGCCGCGTTGACCTTCAACCCACTTTTTATAGATAATTGCTCCCGCGACAAATGGTCAGCGTTTCAGGAACGGGCAAGGCGGAGTTAGTGCCTCTGTCCAGTCGCAAGGGGGGAATAAGGCATCGTGAAAAAGAAAACCATCGTTACGCTTGTTGTCATTGGCTTCGTCATTTTTCTGCTGGGCATGCCGGTGTGGCACTACCAGTTTGGTTACAACTTCCGCACGGTCGAAAAAGGCGTCTTCTACGGTTCCCGGCAGATGTCCGGTCGCGTCCTCGAATCGACTGTACACAAGTACGGCATTAAGACCGTCATCAGCCTGCGCGGCGAGAATCCCGGCAAGCCGTGGTACGACGAAGAAGTGGAAACCTGCGAACGCCTCGGCGTGAAGCACGTGAGTTTTGGCTGGTCCAAGAGCCATTTGCCCGACCCCGAATCGCTGGCCAGCTTTGTCGACCTCCTTGAATCCGGCGAAAGGCCTTTCCTGGCTCATTGCGAGGGGGGAACGCACCGGGCCGGCGTGGCCTCCGCCTGCTACCTCCTGCTTCATGGAAGCGATCCCGCCACGGCGCGCGGACAATTCGGTCCCGGATTCAACGATGCGCCCATCGGGAAGTTGGTCGACCTCTACGAGCAAAGCGGAATGCCCTTCAAGAAGTGG
>JAVEWL010000217.1:0-8104 GCA_034004565.1 FCB group bacterium
GAGCGCCGGATCTTCGACCGTGCACTTTTCCCCGACGACGGACAGTACCGCGCGGGTGTGGCTCGCGATCCGGTAGAGGTACCAGTCCATGACGGTTGTTCCAGACAGGTACCGGTATCCCAGGAGCGATGCGAAGGTGCAGACGAGGAACACGACGACAAACACGAGCGCGTCGCGCCGCGAGTTGCGTCCGCCCTTGTTCACATCGGTAGAGGCAGCCCCGGATTCGACGGGGCTCTCGGCTGTGTGTTCGGCTTGAATGACAAGCTCCTCCCCAGTAAGCAGTGATGCAGCCCATATGCCGCGAACGATTATACACGGTGCGGGTCTTGCCGGGAAGCCTCGCATTACCCGCTGGACTGGCGCGGGGCGTTCCGCGTAGGATACGCGGGAGCGATTTTCGGGCAAGCGGGCCCACAGGACGGCCAAGGAGGATTCGCATGAAGCTCGGCATGGTGACCTACAACATGGGCAAGGACATGACGGTTCCCGACCTCATCACGTTCTGCGAAACGGTGGGGCTTCAGGGGGTCGAACTGCGCACGACGCATGCTCACGGGGTCGAGATCGAGCTCTCCAAAGAGCAACGGGCGGAGATTAAGAAGCGCTTCGCCGACTCGAAGGTGGAGATTGCGGGATTGGGATCTTCCTACGAGTTCCATTCCGAGGACCCGGCGGAGGTCAAGAAGAACATCGAGGGCGCCATGGCCTATGCGCAACTTGCGGCCGATGTCGGCGCCCAGGGTATCAAGGTGCGCCCCAACGGGCTGCGTAAGGACGTCGAACCCGAGAAGACCCTCGAGCAGATCGGCCTCGCCATGCGCCAGGTGGCGACATTCGCAGCCGGTATCGATATTCCCGTGCGCCTCGAGGTCCACGGCAAGGAGACCAGCAATCCGCAGTACATTCGCAAGATCATGGACTACGCCGACCACCCGTACGCGGTCGTCTGCTGGAATTCCAATGCCGCCGACATGGACGAAAACAAGAGCATCGAGGCGAGCTTCAACCTGCTCAAGGACAAGATCGCCCATTGCCACATCACGGAGATCGGCGTCTATCAGTATCCCTGGCAGGACCTTTTCAACCGGCTCAAGGCGATGGATTACCAGGGCTATTGCCTCGCCGAGATCGCGTTCAACCCCGAACCCGAGCGTTTCATGAAGTATTACCGCACCCTCTTCGACCTCTACACCGGCCGTTATAGCTGGCCGCAGTAATGAGCAGGGTTCCGGGTTCAGGGTTCAGGGTCCCGGGTGGTGAAGAACTTCCTACCCGGAACCCGGCCCCCTTTTTCTTCTGGTAATCACTTGCCATGAAAACCACGCCCCCCGAAAATCCCGCCACCGGCCTCGCGCGCGCCATCGACAGCCTGCCGGGGATTGGACCCAAACGTGCGGCGACGCTTGCGGGCATGGGCGTGTCGACGCTGCGCGACCTGCTTTTCTATTTTCCCCGCGATTACCGGGACCGGCGCAGAATACGGCCTATTGCGCTGGTAAAGCCGGGCGAATACGTGACCATCGAGGCGGAGGTGCTGGAATCGAAGGCGCGGCATTTGCGCAAACGCATGGCCCTGACGGAAGTGTCGCTGCGCGACGCCTCGGGCGAGATGAAGGCGATCTGGTTTGGTCCGGCTTACCTGGCGCGGCAGTTTCGGCCGGGTATGCGCGGATTCTTCCACGGCTTTGCCGAGGACCAGCAGGGGCCGGTCCTGAAGAATCCCGAGCACGAAATGCTGTCAGGCGACGAGGAAGACCGGATCCACACCGGACGCATCGTTCCGCTGTACCGCCTGACCGAGGGCGTGTCGCAGCGTCTCTTGCGCAAGTGGATCCATCTCGCGCTGGAGCAACTGGACGGTACCCTGGAGGAAACGCTGCCGGAGACGCTGCGCCGCCGGGAAGGGTTTCCGGCCATCGAGGACGCGGTGCGCGCCGTGCACTATCCCCGCAGTCTTGCGGACGCCGAAGCGGCCAAGCGCCGGTTTGTGTATGAGGAATTACTGGGCATGCAGGCGGGCATCGTGCAGAAGCGCCGTGCGCGCCAGGATCAGCTCGACGGCAATGTGCACGTCGTCAACGGTCCCTTCCTCGGGGAGTTGGGAGGGTCTTTGCCGTTTGCGTTGACGGGCGCGCAGAAGCGGGCCGTCGCCGACATTCTCGAGGACATGGCCGCGCCCCGGCCCATGCTGCGGCTCGTGCAGGGCGATGTGGGCTGCGGCAAAACGCTCGTCGCCATGATGGCCGCGGCCGCCGCGGCCGACGGCGGTTTCCAGACGGCCGTACTCGCGCCGACGGAGATTCTCGCGGAGCAGCATGCGCGCACGTTTCGCGAACGCCTCGAGCCGTTGGGGCTCACGGTCGAATTGCTCACCCGGTCGACCGTCTCGCCCGCCGAGGCACGTAAACGGGTCGCCTCGAGCGAGGCCGTCGTAGTCGTCGGCACGCACGCAATCATTCAGGAGAAGGTGAAGTTTCACCGCCTGGGTCTCGTGATTATCGACGAGCAGCATCGCTTCGGCGTGATGCAGCGCGCAACCCTGACGGGCAAAGGACACAAGCCCGACATCCTTCATATGACCGCCACGCCCATCCCGCGCACGCTTGCCATTACCCTCTACGGCGGCATGGACATCACCACCATCGACGAGCTGCCTCCGGGCCGCACGCCGGTGAAAACCTCGTACGTCACCCAGGCCAAAGTCCCAGGACTCTATCAATACATCCGCGAGCAGGCCGGAAAGGGCTTCCAGACCTATTTCGTGTGCCCGCTCGTGGACGAATCCGAGCTGAGCGATCTTACCGCCGTCACCCGCCATTTCGAGGAGCTCTCCTCGGGTCCCTTCAAGGGCCTGCGCACGGCCCTGTTGCACGGCCGGATGTCGGGGGCGGAGAAAGACGAGATCATGCGCCTGCTTAAGCGACGTGAGATCGATGTGTTGTTCAGCACGACCGTCATCGAGGTCGGCATCGATGTGCCCACCGCGACCACCATGGTGATCGAGGATTCAGGACAGTTCGGGCTTACCCAGTTGCACCAGTTGCGCGGCCGCGTCGGACGCGGCGCCGAGCAGTCCTACTGTTTCCTGCTCGGTAAACCCAAGACGCCCGATGCCAAGCAGCGCATCGAGGTCATGTGCGCGACCACCGACGGCTTCGTCATCGCCGAGGAAGACCTGAACCTGCGCGGGCCGGGCGAACTGGTCGGCGTACGCCAGGCCGGCCTGCAGGACCTCCAGTTTGCCGACCTTCTGCGCGATGCCCGGCTGATCGACCAGGCCCGACGCGACGCCGAATCCATTCTCGAGGACGACCCCCACCTGAAGAAGCGCGAGCATCGCCCCCTCGCGCGGGCCTCCGAACGCTTCCAGCGCCTGAATGCCTAGACCGGTTTGCGATTGAATCCGCGTCTTCGGGGTGAGCCGTTTTGCGCCTGAATCCGCGAAAAAGCCTGCGGATTCAGTCGCAAACCGGCGTAGCCTCACCCGGTTCCCGTGGCTCCCCTTTCCAAGGGGAGTCCTTGGTGGGACGAAGACTCCCCTTGGAAAGGGGAGCCATGAGAACCGGGTGAGGCTACGCCTAAACCGTTACAAAGACAGTCAGGGCGGCGAGGCACATCCTCGCCGCCCTGACTGCGTAGGACGATGGGCACCTGTGGTTCAGGTTTCGAGCGATACTGCGCCCGGACGACCGGAGGCCGCCGGCGGTGAAGCCAATGGCGCCGTTCGCGTTTCAACGTATTCCCGAAGGCATTGCCCATTCGGGTCTCTGCATCCGGCAATATTGAGCATAAGACGTGCCAAGTTGCCCGCTTCTGCATTAATGTATTGATGGTATTCCGCTTACGCCAAGTTGGAAGAAAAACGGGCATCACGAAAGTGCCTAACGGGTTGCCCGAACGCGGCACGCGATGACAAAAAGTGTCGCGCCGGGTGGCCCAATGTGCGAGAGCCCCCGGCCCGCCGAATCGGGGCCGAGGGCTCTCACTGGGACCGTGCATTCCGCGTGTGAGGGACGTCGGTTCTATAAGAGCACAGGGCGTGCCAACGGCGGGCACGTGCGCCGCCATTGAAACTGAACGCGTTATGCGATATCCCCGCCCGGAACTCGAATCGCCTGCGCCGGAAACCGGTGGAAACGACGGAAAGATCTTGCCGTTTGGACGGGGTTTCGGCAATGCAATCGGGTCGATTCCAAATCTCGATGGTTTGTGCGAAAATAAGGCTGCAACAACACGGGCTCGATTCTGGTGTACTTGTCCTCGCGCGCCGGACACAGGTCGAGGCCTCCGTTTTGGAGCTTGGCACTCTCCGTTCTGGACTTGACCCGACCGCGTGGCTTAATCTTTGAGGCCGGAGGAAACGATGCCCAAAGGCAAGACCGCCCGACTTCGCATCTACTGTATTTGCGGACAGAAGATGAAGGTTTCCCGCTCGATGTACGGGAAAGCGGGCAAATGTGTCGCCTGCCGCCAGAAGATCCGCATTCCGTTGCCCGAGGAAATCCCCGGCGACGCCAACGAAATCCACCTCAAGGATCATCCCGAGTTTCTGCGCAGGGGCGAAGCGGCCGAGGCCGAGGCCGAACCCGAGGCGGGCGAAGTGGCCGTCGCGGTGGCGGTCGCCGAACCGGAACCGATCTCGCTGGGCGAGGAAGACCGTCCCTCCGAACCCACGGCCCCGCTCGAGATCCTGGAACCTTTGCGCGCGCTGTGCAGCCTCGATGCCAAGATTACACGCCACCTACGCGCCCTGTCGGGCTTCGAGCGCCGAAGCCCGGACCAGAAGCCGGACAAGCAGGAAGCGCAACTCCTGGGTTATCGCGCGCGCGTGCATCGCGCCCGCATGGAACTCGATGAACTCTTGCGCCAGCGCCTGATGGAGACGGCCGTGGACCTGGCGACGGTGCAGGAGCGCCTGGCAGATTTGGCGCTGGGCGTGCGGGTGGGCGAAATTGACTACAAATCGTATCGCGATCAGGCGGCGCGTCTGCGCATTCGCCGCAACCACCTGGAAGAGCGCCAGCAGAACCTGCGCGGCTGGCTTTCGGTGACGGATCTGGCCGGCGCGGGCGGCTTTGTCGACCTCGGTTTCGAGACGATTCCGAAACGGGTCGAGTTGCATCTGCCTCGGGAGGTCGAGCCGCACGGTTCGCTTGTGGAGCAGCACCTGATGTCGCTGCGCGAGGCGCTTATCCGGCGCGAAGCGGCGGAGCGCAAGCTGGGTATCGCGGAGCGAATGATTCCGAAGGAAGGCGAATCGCCCAAGCGCGTCCAGGCCGTGCGGGCCGAGAGCAAGGCCGAGGAGCGCCGCGCCAAGGGCGCCGTCGCGTTTTACATGCAGCGGCTTCAGCAACTGCGCGACGATTATGCCGCGGACATCCAGGCCATTGAATCGCAGCTTGACCTGGCGCGCGGACGGATGCAGGTCGGTGAGATCGATCGCGGTCAGTACGACGATATTGAGGACATGTTGCAGCGCGCGAAGGCGGACCTGGCCAAGGCGTCGGACATGATGAACCGCGCCCTCACGGCGCCCAGTTCGGCCGACGTGCCGGAACCGCGCGGTACGTTCCTGCAGCGGCTGTCGCCCTACGGCGCCTACCTCCAGGTCTCGACCGATTCGTTGGTGGCCTGGGGCGCGGCGGTTCTGCTGCTGGTATCCATCTTTTTGCCGGTTGCCGGCGGCCACTCGCCGTTTGTGGCGTACCGCCACGGCGCGGGGCTGACCCTGGCGCTGGGAATGATCATGATTCCGTTCGTTTTGGCGCTGGCCCTGGTTCCCGCGTCGCTCGCGCCCGGACATAAGCCCCGTGGCGGGAGCTACCTGGCGATTGGCGCCGTCGGCGCCGTCCTGCTGAGCGTTCTGCTGCGCTATGGCGCGCCTGATGAAGGGCTTGGCGCGCTGTTGCACCCGGGCGCCATGCTCTGGGCATTGGCCGTGCTTGCCGTGGTGGCGGCCGCGGCGGTTGCATTGGCGCCGGTTCGAATCTGGCGTTTCGCGCCGTGGATACTTGCGCCGGTACTCGCGCTGGTGTGCGGGGCGGTGTTGACCTTTACGGGCTCGCTCGTGCCTCCGCAGGCCCCCGTCCCGGAGCCCGTGACCCGGCCCGTCGCTCCGAGGGTACCCCAGCCGTCCGCGGTGGTCCCAAGGCCGGCCGCACCCGCGCCTGTGGAGCCTGTCGCCGCGGCAGAGCCGGAAGCGGATATTCAGACCACGCCCGCTCCGGCCGAACCGCCTAAGGAAGATCTTCTCGGGATGAACGCCGTGGACATCGAGTGGCGAGGCAAGGTGGGCGCACCGGGCCGCCCCCCCCTGTTCTCGATCGCCGTGCACATTCCCGGGCAAGCGCCGGAAACACGCATGGTGAACATCGGCGAGACCGTCTACGGAAAATGGAAACTTTCCGAATACAATCCGGCTCTCCAGAGCGTCACGTTATCGAACGAGCGTGAGTTTCTCGTGCTGCGCTCGGGCCAGCCCATATCGGTGGCTGTGCAGCCCTAGGGAATGGGTCTTATGGGTCTTATGGGCCGGATGGGGTTCCCATAAGACTCATTAGACCTACAAAACCCATTGGCCTTTTTTCACGGCACCAGCCGGATTTCCGCCCAGACGATCTGCTGCCCGGGAACCTCTCCGCGCTGCTTCACGAATACTTCGTTGTAGCCCTCGAGCAACGCAGGCAATGGAGCGTTGAACTGGGCCGCGCGCTTGGCGCCCGGGTAGGGGCTGAGGTCGGCCAGGTCGGGCAGCGCCGCGCCGGACTGCCCGTTCAAGGTCACGTCGAATTCCGCGTCCCGCACCCCATCGCGCTCCGCCAGCCCAACGATAATCACCACCGAACCCTGGGTGGGCAGCGGGCCTGTATGGATGCGGAAGCGCCCGCCCTCGATCGTTTCGACCGGGAGCACCACATCCGCGGAGACGCCGGCCGGGACGGTGTCGCGATAGGTGACCGGGTGGCGTCGCGCGAGACCGTTCACGTAGTCGCGCGCGAGGCCCTTTTCGAGCAGTTCGCGATAGGCGGCCGGGCCTCCCGCGGTGGGAGCGGGATCCATGAAATTGAACAGATAAATGCCGTCGGCGCCGCGATGCCAGGCGGTGGCCGCAAAGCCGCGCGTGGCTTCGAGGTCGATGAGCGTGGGCGCCGCGCCGGGCGAGGCCCGCACCAGGACTTCCAGGCCGGGCAGCAGCAGCGCTTTTTTCGCGGCGTCCGCGCCGATGCGTTCGCGCCAGAGTTCCATTGGGATGTCGAAATCGGACGTGGCCCAGAACGGCGTCGGTACCAGCAGGTCCACGAGCCCTTCCTGGACCCAAGTGATGCCGTCCATGCCCAGGCCCAGCGCCGCGTCGGGGTGCGCCGGCACGCGCGCGCTCAGTTGTACGCGATGTCCGCGCTGCTTCGAGGCTTCGTCCGTCAGTTGACGCACATCGCGCATGAACTGGGTCAGGATAGCGCGGCCCTGTTCCTCTTCGCCGGGCTTGAAGTGGTAGCCGAAGCGCATCCAGTCGAGTTCGAGCCCATCCATGTCGTAACGATCGAGCAATTCGCGGATGAGCTTCATGTTGTGTTCGCGCACTTCGGGCAGGCCGTAGTTCAAAGCCTGATAGAACCATCCCTTGGTCTCCGGCGCGCGGCGGTATTCGGGATGATTCAGCCAGAAGGTGCTGTGCATGAAGTTCGAGGGGTTGTCGACGTCGTGGACGTCGTTCATGCGCATCGAAATCCACGGCGAGATCTTCTTCTCGCGGCAACGGGCGATCCAGACGGCATACGGGTCAAGCCCGCGCTCGTTCAGAAGCCGTGAGTTCTCGACCCACTTCTTCGCGAGTTCGTTGTCCTGCGGCACGGCCTGGTTGCCCACTTCCCAGATGGCGTCCCACACCGCGCTGTCGTAGCTGGTGCGCATCGCGCTGGCGTTGAGGAACAGGTGCGTGACCTGCGTGTTCGCGTATTGGTCGACGAAGGCGTTCAGGCCGTCGACCGTCATCTCGTCGGCCGACCGGAACATGTAGAAGTGGCTGTTGTCCTCGTTGATGATGAGCGGCGGCTTCGAGGCCTCTTCGGCAACCGCAATGCCCGCAAATAACAACCCGCAC
>JAVEWL010000218.1:0-8081 GCA_034004565.1 FCB group bacterium
TTGAGTCCTTTGGAACTGACAATCGTACTCGGCGGAGCGGGTTCGATGGGGAACAATTCTCTTTCCGGACTAGCATCTTCGTCTTCGTCGCGCTTGAGTAGCACTTTCTCAGCTAGTATTGAGACTTCGCCAGTTCTTGAGTTTGTACCGATTTTGACTTCATAGCGAACCGAGTCGGACTTCTGCTGCAGCTTCTGTTTCCTGTCTTCTGGAATTCTAGCTTCTAGCGCCAGTTCAAAGCTCGAACCTTGCCGCTGCCAGATTAAATCCTCAAACGTCCTTGTTCTTTCGCTTATGGAAGCAGAGAGTCCGTCGCGTACCAGATCTCCCAGGAACGCAACCGTATCGAGGAATGTTGTCTTTCCACTAGCATTCGGACCTATGAGCACTTGAAATGGCGATAGCCGTTGGCGAACGTAGTGCAGGCAGCGATAGTTCAAAGCTTCTACAAGCTCTATCATCTATTACATCCCTAGTGGCGCGGATGCCCCTCTAAATCCGAACGAGATCCGTTACACGTCCTGCAGTCCCTAACGAGGATTTCGACATAATCTGCCGACCCGCCATATCTATAGAGTATCAAAGAGTGCAGGCAGACTGCGACCTTTGGGTTCCGCAGTTGCGTCTCAGAACCATCAGGCAACTTCACTCTTAGCCTTAGATAGGACTAGATTGCCGACGATTAACGGGTTAAGGAGCAGATTTTTTCCAAGTGGAAGGAGCTGAGTTCTACTCGGTCGAAATAGGCTCGGCGGTTTTGGCGTCGAGGGCGGAGAGGAGGGTGTGCCAGGCGAGGGTGGCGCATTTGATGCGCACGGGGAATTCGCGCACGCCGCTGAACACGGCCATACGGCCCAGATCGTCGGGGTTGGCGGGGGCGTCGGGCGGGGCGGTGACCAGCGCGTGGAACTTCACGAACAGGTCTTCGGCTTCTTTCTTGGTCTTGCCTTTGAGCATCGTGGTCATGACCGAGGCCGACGACTTGGAAATCGCGCAGCCGCAGCCCTGGAAGCTCACGTCCTGAATCACGTCGTTCTCGTCGATCTTGAGGAAGATGGTGAACTGATCGCCGCACAGGGGATTGTAACCGTCGGCTTTCCGGTTGCAGTCTTCCATCACGCGAAAATTGCGCGGCTTCTTGTTGTGCTCCAGGATCATCTGCTCGTAGAGGCCACGATTTTCCGGCATCTTACTCGAAGACCTCTTTTACCTTGTGGATCGCCCGCCCGAGCGCGTCCAATTCCTGTTTCGTGTTGTAGAACGCGAGCGAGGCGCGGGCCGTGGCCGGAACGCCGAAGCGCTGCATGACCGGCTGCGCACAGTGATGTCCCGCGCGAATGGCGACGCCTTCGCCGTCGAGGATCTGGCCGATGTCGTGCGGATGCGCGCAATCCATCCAGAACGAGAGCACGCCCGCCTTCTCGGAGGCCGTGCCGATGAGGCGCACGCCCGAGATGGACTCGAGCACCTGCGTGCAGTAGGCCAGCAGTTCCTGCTCGTACGCGGCGATGCGGCCCATGCCGGTCGCCGTCAGATAGTCGATGGCCGTGCCAAAGCCGATGGCGCCAGCGATGTTCGGCGTGCCCGCTTCGAACTTGTACGGCAGACTATTGAACGTCGTCTTCTCGAACGTAACGGAGAGGATCATATCGCCGCCGCCCTGGTAGGGGGGCATGCTCTCGAGCATCTTTGCTCGGCCGTACATGACGCCGATGCCCGTGGGCCCGACCATCTTGTGCGACGAGCAGACGAAGAAATCGACATCGAGATCCTGCACATCGACCGGCATGTGCGGCGACGATTGCGCGCCGTCCACCAGGATGGCCGCGCCCGCCGAATGGGCCATGGCCGCCATCTTCTTGATGGGATTGACCGTGCCCAGCGCGTTCGAGACCTGCGTCACCGCCACGATTTTTGTGCGTTCGTTGAGCAGGTTCGCGTACTCGTCAAGCAGGAGTTCGCCGCGATCGTTGATGGGGATGACCCGCAGCTTCGCGCCCTTCTCCTCGCAGATCATCTGCCACGGCACGATGTTCGAATGGTGTTCCATGGCCGAAATGACAATCTCGTCGCCCGCGCCGACGTGCTTGCGCCCGTAGGTCTGGGCCACGAGGTTGATGCTGTCCGTGGCGCCCCGCGTGAAGATCGTCTCGCAGCTCAGCGGCACGTTGAAGAACCGCTTGACCTTGATCCGCGCGCCCTCGTAGGCCTCCGTCGCGACTTCGCTCAGTCGATGCACGCCCCGGTGTACGTTCGAATTGAGTTCACAGTAGTACCGGTTCGTGATATCGATGACCGATTGCGGCTTCTGGCTCGTGGCGGCGTTGTCGAGGTACACCAAGGTCTTCCCGTCCCGCACCGTCTGGCGCAGAATGGGAAAATCCTGTCGGATCCGCAGCACCTCTTCTTCCGAAAGGCTCTCCGCGATATCTTGCTCGATGACGCTCATGCCGTGCCTTTTGCCAACAGCCTCAGGGGCTGTAGCGGTCGTATACAAACTTGTCCAGACGGTCGCGAAGCGGCTTCACGCCGATGGCATTCACGATCTCGCCCGCAAACCCATAGGTTAACATGCCGCGGGCCATGGCCGCACTCATGCCGCGCGTCTGGAAGTAGAAGATGATCTCTTCGGGCGGCGGACCTACCGTTGCGCCGTGCGTGCACTTCACATCGTCCGCGTAGATTTCCAGCAGCGGCTTCGTGTTGATGGTGGCCGTGTCCGACAGCAGAAGATTGTTGTTGAGCTGCTTGGAATCGGTCTTCTGCGCGTCGCGCGCCACGTAGATCTGACCGCTGAACACCGCGCTGGCCTTGTCGTCGAGAATGCCCTTGTAGCCGATCCAGCTCGTGCCGTGCGGATGCATATGCTCGATGGACGTTGCGTTGTCGATAAGCTGATCGCCGTCGACCATGTACACGCCGTTCAGGGAGCACTCCGCGCCCTCGCCGTCGAGGGTGGAAATCAGCTCGTTGCGCCCGATCTTCGCGCCCATCGACACCGCGTACGAGGTGAACACGCTGGACCGTTCCTGGTGCGCCTTCACGGTCGAGAGGTGATAGGCCTCGCGGGCTTCGCGCTGCACGCCGTAGCGTTTCAGATTCGCGCCTTCGCCCAGGGCCAATTCCGTCACGGCATTGGTGAAGTAACGCCCGTCCGCCAAGCTCGCGTAGGTCTCGATGATCTGCGCTTCCGCCTGACGCTCAAGCACCACGAGATTGCGCGGATAACTGGCCGTGTCGGGACGCGCCGTCGAGACGAACAGCAGGTGAATCGGCTGTTCCACGACCACGTCCGCCGGCACGTGTACGAACGCGCCGTCCTGAATGAACGCCGCGTTCAGCGCGCTGAAGATGTTGCCGTTCACGCCCGCATAGCGCGACAGGTGCGCCTCAACGAGCGCGTCGCCCTTCGCGACGGCCTCGGCCAGGCTTCCCGCGCGCACGCCCCTGGGCAATTCGCCCAGGCGCGACAGCGCGGCGCTGTAGAACCCATCTACGAACACCAGTTCCGTCCAACCCTCTTCGCCAAACAAGAGCGGCTTCACCGCGTCCGCATTCGGCGCGGCCGAAGGTTCCGTGTTCGAGGCGAAGCGAGTGCCGACAATGGGCCCCACATTCGTAAAACGCCACTGCTCCATCTTGCGATGGGGAAATTCCAATTCGCCAAATCGGGTCGCGCCCGCCTCGCGAATGCGCTTCAACCACGCAGGCGCGGCAACGGCCTCGACCTTCTTGAGGTCGGAAAGGTAAAGTTCTTTTTCAGATGCCTGAACGAGTTCAGTCATTGCGTCAATTCCGCTCCCAGAGCAATAAAGCCGGTCAACCGGCTATTAAAATCGAAAATCCAAAATCGAAAATCTAGAATTGTCTAGGCTTCGATCGGCTCTTTAATCCAGTCGTAGCCTTTTGCCTCAAGCTCCAGCGCGAGTTCTTTCCCGCCGGACTTCACGATCCGTCCGTTGTAGAGCACGTGGACGAAGTCCGGGGTGATGTAATTCAGCAGCCGCTGGTAATGGGTGACGAGGATCATCGCCCGCTCCGGGCTACGCAGTTTGTTTACGCCGTCCGACACAATGCGAAGCGCATCGATGTCGAGACCCGAGTCCGTCTCGTCGAGGATTGCGAGCGCGGGTTCCATGACGGCCAGTTGCAGGATCTCGTTGCGCTTCTTCTCGCCGCCCGAGAAGCCCTCGTTTACGGCGCGCGCCGCAAAGCTGCGGGGCACCATCGCAAGGTCCATCTTGGCTTCGAGAATCTCGCGAAACTCCATCGCGTCGTATTCGTCGAGACCGTGGCTCTTGCGAATTTCGTTCAGTGCCGCCTGCAAAAAATACTCGTTCGTGATCCCCGGAATCTCCACCGGATACTGAAACGCCAGGAACACGCCCAGCCGAGCCCTTTCCTCCGCGGGCAGTTCCAGCAGATCCTGACCCAGGAACGAAACCTCGCCCGAAGTCACCTCATAGGCTTCATTGCCCGCAAGCACCTGCGCCAGCGTGCTCTTGCCCGAGCCGTTCGGCCCCATGATGGCATGAACCTCGCCCGCCTTAACGCTTAAATTAATCCCCTTGAGGATTTCTTTATCCTCAATAGTCGCATGCAAGTCCCGAATCTCAAGCATCAATCTCAATCTCCCAAGAGCAATCTAAAATCGAAAATCGAAAATCTAAAATGGCTTTATCCGACGCTGCCTTCGAGGCTCACACTGAGCAGTCGCGAGGCTTCCACAGCGAATTCCATCGGCAAGTGGTCGAAGACCTCCTTGCAATATCCGTTCACGATCAGCGAGATCGCGTCTTCCGGACCGATCCCGCGCTGCTTGCAGTAGAACAACTGGTCCTCGCTGATCTTCGACGTCGACGCCTCGTGTTCCGCCCGCGAGGAGCTGTTGCGCACCTCGATGTAGGGGAAGGTGTGCGCGCCGCACTTATCGCCGATCAACAACGAATCGCACTGCGTATAGTTCCGCGAGTTCTCCGCCTTCGGCATGATCTGCACGAGCCCGCGATAGCTGCTCTCGCTGCGCCCGGCCGAGATCGTCTTCGAGATGACCGTGCTCTTCGTGTTCTTGCCCAGGTGGATCATCTTCGTGCCCGTGTCGGCCTGCTGCATGTTGTTCGTCAGCGCCACCGAGTAAAACTCGCCGATGGAGTTCTCGCCCATGAGCAGGCAGCTCGGATACTTCCACGTGATCGCCGAGCCGGTCTCGACCTGCGTCCACGAAATGTGCGAATTCTTGCCCGCGCACTTGCCGCGCTTCGTCACGAAGTTGTAGATGCCGCCCTTGCCGTTCTTGTCGCCGGCGTACCAGTTCTGCACGGTCGAATAGTTGATGCGCGCATTGTCCAGCGCGATCAACTCAACCACCGCCGCATGCAACTGATTCTCGTCGCGCATCGGCGCCGTGCAGCCTTCGAGGTAATTCACCGAAGCGCCTTCCTCGGCGATGATGAGCGTGCGCTCGAACTGTCCCGTTTCCTTCGCGTTGATGCGGAAGTACGTCGACAAATCCATCGGGCACTTTACGCCCTTCGGCACGAAGCAGAACGATCCGTCGCTAAACACGGCCGAATTAAGCGCCGCGTAGAAATTATCCGTCTGCGGCACCACGGACCCCAGGTATTGCTTGACAAGCTCCGGATGGTCTTTCACCGCCTCCGAAAACGAGCAGAAGATGACGCCGCGCTTCGCCAGGATGTCCTGATGCGTCGTCGCGACCGACACGCTGTCGAACACCGCGTCCACCGCCACACCCGACAGCCGCTTCTGCTCCTGCAGCGGAATCCCGAGCTTCTCGAAGGTATCGAGCAGTTCGCGATCGACCTCGTCCAGACTGTTCAGCGGCTTCTGGTCGCGTTTCGGCGCCGAATAGTACCGCTGCGCCTGGTAATCAATGGGAGGATAATTGACGTGCGCCCAATGCGGCTCCTTCATCGTGAGCCAATGGCGATACGCCTTCAGGCGCCACTCCAGCAGCCATTCCGGCTCGTCCTTCTTCGCCGAAATGATACGGACGACGTCCTCGGTCAGGCCCGCGGCGATGGTCTCGTGCGCAATGTCCGTTTCCCAGCCGTACTTGTACGACTGGTCGGCCAGTTCGGCCAGTTCGCGGTTGCTTTGCTCGACCCGCGTGCCCGTGTATTTATTTTCGGAACCTGTATCCGACATGGTTTGATTGTTTCCCTTAGGACCGCTTGCGCGGTTCTTCTTGCCGCAACACGCAGAGTGTACGTCTTGGGTAACGCCCAAAGGTGGGGATGAACTTCCCGATCCCGATGCGCTGACCCGCCTCCGCGCGAACCCCGGACCTGTGCGTCAACCTGGATGGGAATATAAAAGGCCGCACACGTCACTGTATCCGGAAACACTTGTACCCAAAGGCCTTATTCCGCCTAGGGCGGCTTTCGCAAACCCGTCAAGTATACAGAATTGAGAGGAGCGACGCCAGAAGGGGGCGATGGCAGCGGCCTTTAGTCTGGCTCAGAAACGTGTGGCGCCACCAACTCCTGCTGAAGTAAAACTTGGGGGGCGGGGGAGTGAAGGACGTACTTGAAGTCCTCTTGATCCCTGGCTGGCGGGAAAAGGGCGGATTGCGAACCGGCAAACTACGAAACAAGGTACATCTTCATCGAGCCCTTGCCCTTAATTTCCACGGGGGGGCGCTCCAGGAAGGTGAAGTAATCGCGGGCGAGGAGGCGGGTGGCTTCGGAGACGTTGATGCGCATGGGTTCGGAGTGGGACTCCATGCGGCTTGCGGTGTTAACGGTGTCGCCGAAGACGTCGTAGATGTATTTCTTGGTGCCCACGACGGAGCCGACCACCGGGCCGCTGTTGATCCCCACGCGCACGAACCATTGGAGCGAGGAGACTGAGTTGCGCTCTTGAAGCCAGGCGACCATCTGGCTGGCGGCCTGGACGAGGTTTCGAGCGTGGTTGGGATTGGGGATGGGCATGCCGCAGACGGCGAGGTAGGCGTCGCCGATGGTCTTGATTCGCTCGCAGGCATTCGCTTCGGCAATCGCGTCGAAGTGGGTGAAGATGTCGTTCAATTCGCCGATCAGAGCGGTGGGGGAGAGGGTCGCGGATTGCCTGGTGAAGCCGACAAGATCGGAGAAGAGGACGGTCACGTCGTCGAAGAGTTCCGGCTTGGTCTTGCCCGTCTGCTTGAGCTCATCGGCGATGCGCGCGGGGAGGATATTGAGCAACAAGCGGTCGGACTTGTCGCGCTCTTCCTGGATGACCCGGTTGGCCTCGGCGAGGTCGCGGTTCTGCTGCTCGATGGTCTCGAAGGCGTCTTTCAGTTGCTGGGCCATGCTGTTGAAGGCGGTCGAGAATTCGCCCATGAAATCCACGCGTTGCGAGAAGTCGCCCTTGGCGATTTGGAGCGTCTTCCAAGTCAGGTGGCGCAGGTTGGCGTGAAGGTTCTTGAGGGATTGCAGGACATGCATGCGGCCGCGCTGAATGTCGAAGTCGAGGTCGCCGCTCGACAGCGATTGCATGGACGCGGCAAACGAGCCGTACTGTGCAAGGAAGTTGTTGACGTATTGGACGAGTTGTTTGACCTCGTTGTCGGGGTAGTCCGCCGGCAACGCGATAGGCTCGGGCAGTTGGCCGTTGAGGACGTGGTGAAGGGCCTCGGTAATCCGATCGATGTCCCCCTCGTTCACGTGAAGCATCGAATGCCTTTCACCGCGCGGGCTTGACGTCGAAACGGCAGACGCGATCGCCGGAACACCAGCAATCGACTTCCTTCACGGTGAACTCCTGCTGCGTGTGCGCAAACAGGACGCCCGCCAGGAAGCCCTCATCGTAGGTGCAGATCTCCTCGTCGCATACCGGCAGGCCGGAACAATCGAGATCTTCGGCGACGGTGATGGTGAAGGTGAGGTTCTCGAGGTCGGCCTTCTCGACGCGGAGGATGCCCACGCGCAGACTCTTCATGACCTCCTGGAGATCCTCAATAAACTCATGAAATTCGCCGCGCTTGGTGATGAGCGTCTCATAAAAATGCGCACCCGCGACTTTTCCGGCTTCGTAGAATACCCGGTCGGCGACCTCGACCCCGAAATCCTTGATGTGGA
>JAVEWL010000219.1:0-8067 GCA_034004565.1 FCB group bacterium
ACGATACGCAGTTCCAGCTCCACCTCAACTGGAGCGGGGCCTACGGCCATTCGCAGGCTGACAACGGCTCGATCCTGCTCTTTGCCTTCGGCCGCGAGCTGCTCTCCGACATCGGCTACACGCACACCCGCTACCGCAACTGGACACTCAATACCGCGTCGCACAACACGGTCGTAGTAGACGAACGTTCGCAGACTTTCGGCTCGAAGGAGGAGCCAACCACGGGCCGCCTGCTCTACTTCGACGACTCGAATCCGCACGTGCGCTATGCCGACGTCGACGCTTCGCCCGCGTACCCCGATTGCGGCGTCTACCGCAGGCGGCTGCTCCACGTGCATGCCGGCGAAGGCCGCGATTACGTCGTGGACGTGTTCGACGTCGAGGGCGGCAAGACCCACGACTGGTTCCTGCACGGTTCCGCCGACGAGGAAGGCGTCTTCGAATCGCCCGTGGCCTTCGACACGCCCGTGGATACGCTGATACCGGAGTGGGGAGGACGCCACGAACCGCAGAACGAGACCCAACTCGACCTCAAAGGCGCCAAATTCCACGCGTACCAGTTCCTGTGGAACATCCGCTCCGCGCCCGCGCCCAAGGATGCAGCGGCGACCTGGCACTACGAAAACGCCGGCCTGCGTACGCACCTCTTCGCCGAACCCGACAGCACGTTGTTCCACTTCCAGTCGCCCGCCGTGCGCGGGGCCAAAGAGGTCGACGCCGACCTCCCGAACCACCTGCGCCACGGCATCCTCCTGCGCCACGCCGGCCCCAGGAGCCGCTACGTCGCCGTGCACGAACCCTTCGCCACGGAGCCCTGGGTCCAATCCGTCACCCGCGACGGCAACACCCTCACCGTCCAACACGCCGGCGGCACCGACACCATCACCCTCGACGCCGACCGCGCTACCGTCACCTCGACCGCAGGCTGGACCTACGACACCGGTACCCCCTACAGCGGCGCCCTGAGCGGCGTCCAGCGCGCCGACGGCTTCGCCCTCATCGCCGACAAGCCGTTGCCGGATGTGCCCTACGTCCGCATCGCCTTCGGCGACGCCAAGACCCTCGTCTACCCCGTGGAGAAGGTGGAAGCCAACCGCCTCCTGCTGAAGGACGACCCCGGCTTCGAGTACGCCGACGGCAAGGCCCGGTTCCTGTATTTCCCACAGGAGGAGTTCGATGAGCCAGCGATGTATACCGTGTAGATCGGGGGGAATTGAGGGAGAAGTGTCAATAGATTAGCGTATCATTGTGGTGACGGTGTCGGCGGAGATGGAGAGGGAGTGGGATGGTGTGGGCTGGAGGTGGGCTTTGAAACGCTGAAAAAATTTTTACAAAACGAGAGTGATTTGGTTGACAATATTGAGAATAATGGAAGAGATCACCACAAAGTCACTAAGACTCGAAGGGCACGAAGAACTGCAAGAGGAAGAATTAGAGCAACCACGAATAGGACGAATTGGACGAATGGGCTTGGGGGTTGCCGGCGGCGCATTCGGCGCCGTTCCATATACTCGTTCCCAAGTGCAACTTGGGAAGGAGTCGGGGGAGGGGGCAACTTGGGAGCGAGGGAAACGATGAAATTGCATCCAAGCTATATCGAGCGCGATGGGCAAGTGGAGTTTGTCGTGTTGCCCGTCGAGGAATTCCGCATGTTGCAGGAGAACCTCGAAGTCATGGAAGACCTCCTCGATGTGCGCAAGGCCAAGGAAGAAGAAGGCGCCGCCGAGACGGTGTCGTTGGATGAATTGATGCGCACACTCGATTAAGCGCCGTCCAAAGCCGCACCCGAAGACTGCCCCTCCCGAGTCATTGCGAGCGAAGCGAAGCAACCTCACGCCGCGCACGCCGTGACCTCCTTCCCCAACGCCGCCCCTTCTTGTCATCCTGAACGAAGTGAAGGATCCTTTGAGCGATGATTCGACGTCGTGGGTAGAAGGGATCCTTCACTTCGTTCAGGATGACAAGAGGGTGAAGGCTGTGTTGGAAAGGTCGAGTTGCGCGCAACGTGAGGTTGCTTCGCTTCGCTCGCAATGACTCGAAGAGGCGGAAAGGCGTACCCGACAATACCCTTATGGCAGTATGTGACACGAGTATTGCAGGACGCGCCGCGAAGGCCCCGGCTCGATAACGCTCGCGTGGAAGAAACCCGTGGACGGTGGCGCGCCCAGGGTGTACAGGCTCAAATGCCGGGAAGGCCCCGAAAGCCTGTGGCAAGACGCCGGAGTGGCCCTGACGACCGAGTGCAGCCTGTCCGGCCAGGAGCGCGGCAAGGAGTGGGAGTATCGCGTGGTCGCCATGAACCGCGCAGGCGAAGGCGTTGCGAGCAATGCCGCCACGGTGGTGTCGTGAGCCTCGGCTGGGAGGAATAAGGCGAACAACTGCGCGCACTTTGCGCATCCGTCTGTTGGCGTGAGGGCGGGGTTTGGTGCATGATGATATCCTTTACTGTCATGCGGGATGACAGTTCAGCGGTAGTGGGCGCAGTGGGGTTTCTATGACTTGCTACGTTCAGCGATGAAGGGAAAGGCGATGAAGAAGCGGAAGCATTATTCTGCCAAGGGGTATTCATCCAAGGAAATCGCAAACCGAGTTGCTCGGGCGAGAAGTGAAGGCTGGAAGTTCTTGGACCTGGGCGGCTGCGCATTGCAGGATGATATTACCACGCTCTTGAGTGAACCGGGTGTGGAACGGCTTCGGTGGCTATCCCTTCACTCTAACAATCTCTCCACGCTTCCGACAGAAATCGGCCGGCTTGCTGCGCTAGAGTACTTGGAACTCGAAGACAATCGGTTTGCGACCCTACCGGCGGAGCTTGGCGTACTTGACCATCTGAAGTGGTTATTAGTCGACGGCAACCCCCTTTCTGCCGAGCTCTTGAGGCTGAGCGAGGAAGAAAGGCTGATTGATTACTTTCGAGAACTGTGCGATAGAGGAGCGCATGCCCAACCATTCAATGAGGCAAAACTTCTGCTGATTGGTCCCGGAGAGGTTGGAAAGACCTGGCTGCTTCAAGCTCTGCAGGGTAAGGTGCCCCAACGTACAGAATCCACGAAAGGGATTGAAATCGCACGCCAACCACTGGATGTGACGCACCCTACCGAACGCGACAGAGTCATCCATTTCAACTGTTGGGATTTCGGGGGGCAGGACCACTACCAAGTCACGCATCAGATCTTCTTTAGTCCAAAAGCAATTTATCTGTTGGTGTGGAAGCCTCGGCCGGGGGTGGACCCCGATTTATTTGCTCGTCTTGAACGAATTGAACTGAGCGCCGGGAGCGCGGCCAAGGTGTTCATCGTGTCCACGCACGCGAATGACACCGTGCCAGCCGTTGTGGGAGAGCAGGCCATTTGCGAGCGTTTCGGAGATCTGATAGGCGGATTCTTCAAGGTCGACAGTGCTGCGGGTCCGGTGGGGACCGGCATCTCGAAGCTGAAGCAGGCAATTGCCGTGGCGGCTGCGGAGTTGGAGGGCATGGACACGTCCTTTCCGGAATCCTGGCATAAGTCCAGCAAGGCGATCCGAAATACAGGAAGTACCACACTGCCTTTTGGGAAGTTCGTTGAGATCTGCCGAAAGGAAGGTATGAAGGTCGAGTCTGCCGAATTGCTGGCTATGGTCATGGATGTGCAAGGACATGCAGTCTACTTTTCCGAGGCGGCGAGGGGCGAGAAAGCGAGTATAAGTGGACCAGACAACCTTGTGGTGCTCGATCCCGAGTGGCTGGCAAAGGCGGTGGTAATGGTACTTGAAGACCAGCCTACCCGGGAACACGGCGGGGTGCTGCAGCACGCGCGCCTTCCGGCTATCTGGAAGGAAGAATCCAGATGTTCTGCGGGATCGGAAACCTGCCTGTGCGGGTATCTTCTGTGGCTTATGTGGAAGTTTGATATCGCCTATCGGCTTGATGCAGACACCAGTCTGGTGCCGGAGTTGATTCAGCGCAACCGACCCGACGACTTGCGTTGGACCCCGGCGGTCCAGAGCCGTGAGCGACAGGCGACGTTAATCGGGCGGATTCCCTACAACCCGCCTCCCGGGTTGATCGCCGTCTTCACGACGGCGGTCCATCCGCTACGCCGAATTAGCAGACCCATCGGGGAGCAACAGGATCCGTGGGACCGAAACTGGCGCAACGGCTTCTTCCTCGACACCTTGCGCCGCGGTACTGCGTTTGTCGAACTCTCGGATCGCGACCTTCGCATGACCGTAAGAGACGCATATCCCGCCCATTTACTGCAAGCGTTGCGTCGTACGCTAGGAGAGGTTATAGAGGACCGCTGGCGAAATCTTCGGGTGGACTACTGCATTCCGTGCTCGGGACGATTGGACGGAAAGGCGTGTCCAGGAAGCTTCAAGCTCCCCTATCTTGAGCCGCGTAGGGGTAAGGTTGTGCCGTGCCAGGATTGTGGTAGCGACGAGATTCAGGTCGATCACCTGTTAGACGGGTACGACATTCGTGAGCAGGAAATGATGGCGGCACTTAAGGAAATCGGTGACGGCCATCAGGATCTTATGGCCTTGGCACTGAACTTATACCACGAAGTTATGGATCCGGCCCGAGCGGAATTGGAGCGGGCACCTTGCATGATAAGTATTGTGCCCGACGGGGTGAGCGCACGGAATCTTGTGGGGAAGGCTACGAAGGAGTTCTACCGAGTCCTCTGTTGGTGCGAGCATCCTGACGGTCCGCATCCTGACGTAGCGTCCGATTATCGATTGGAAATGCCGCAGAAGTGGGTGGTTAAAGTGGCTCCATATGTGTCTTGGTTCGTCACGCTTGCTAAGGCGTTTGTGCCCGTTGTGGGTAAGATGGTGAACGACGAAATGGGAGACGCTATCGATAAGAAGCTCAAAAAGAAGATCGAGCTGATGGGCGGATTTGCCAAGACATTGCCGTCGGGCAAACTCGAAGTGGACCGCTGGGATGAGTTAGATATTCGGTCGATGCATGGGCGCCGTCCGGAGATTGTGGCGCTTAGGCATATTCATGATGCGCTATTGGCTCATGTCCCCGAGGGTAAGCGATGGGGCGATTTGCGGCCAGTACATACCAAGGCGCACGGCGTATTGTGGCTCTGTGCCAAACACGCAGCCATTCAGGATCCGCCCGTTCAGAGGATCACCGGAAAGCGTGCCGGGGAGTCGCGTAACGGATGATAGGAAAAGGAAATGACAGAGGGGCAGCTGCAGAACGTTCTTGACCGCGCCGAGGGTATTCGGGGCTTTTGCTAATCTTATCGATTAGGCCGACTTCATAGTCATTTGCGACAACGACCTATTGCATTCTGCGCGTGGCGCGGATGCCGAAGCCCGGTCGCGGAGCGACAATAACAGATATACCCTGTGGGCGCCCGTTTATAACAACCTAACTAGATTGTCTAGCGCCTCTCGGCAGTTGTCCAAATAGTCCTGTTTTACCTGTACACGGTGTCCGTTGATGGTTTGCTTTCCCGCTTGAACCCTAGAAAACGGCAAGCCCTTCGCGAAGGCAACGACACCAGTAGTCTGGAAGTCACGTATATCAACAAAACTTTCTTCTGTCTTCTTCGACGAGAAAATGTCTGTGTTCGTTTTCATCAGGCCCTGAACATCGGCTTGAATAGCCGTGAGCACTGCCGCATACGCTGAAGCCGATCCCATGTATTGAGTAATACGATTCTTCACAATCAGGTGCACTTTCGGAAGAGGTCGCCCCCCCGCATTAAGCTTTGTAGCAAACATATATGAGGCATAGATATCGGATGGTAGCTTGAGCCCGTAAATAAGTGAAAATGCGTTTTGAATCGCCCGCCGAGAAGAGTCGTCTGCCATCACGGGCAGGATAATTTTGTCCGTGGTTGCCAAGGCGATCTGCGTATACAATGAGAAGCTAGGGTTGCAGTCAAAGAACACTGTATCGTATTCCTTGTTGATCTGAGTCAAGAAGTCTTTTAGCCAATCAATCACAGCTATCCAGGTATTCGTGCCAGGAATTGCATTGTTCGCCAACGTATTGACTGCGTTGGCCTGGAGCTCGAGCAGAGGATCGCCACAGACCAAGCTGATATTCGTGGGTACTGCGCGGTTGAATTGGTATGGCTCAGTAATGAAATCGCGAGCGCTGAACGTAGGAGGGGTGTACGGCGATGGTAGGCGTAGCTGGAAGTATCCTCCCAAACTGCACCGAGGAATTAACCCTTGGCGTCCTAGCAGCCTGTCGCTCCCCTTATTGTCCAATCCGCCCAGCATCAGTTCGGACAGGTTTGCCTGAGGGCAGATATCGATTGCGAGCACTTTCTTTGTCGGGTTTTTCTCGGCATACCTAGTGATTGACTGGAATGCCAAACTCGTCTTGCCCGTGCCACCCTTGTTGTTCCAAAATGCGTACGTGGTGTCCATAATCGACTCCAATGCGGTCTATATTGTTAAGTCTGTGTCCTTATTGAACAGTATAAGGGCAAATGAGGACATTGTCAAGTCCAAGTATTCGAATTCTGGAATGTGATTCCTCAAGTTCTGCAGCTCTTCTTTTGCATCCCAAGTGCAACTTGCGACGAGAGGAAGAACAGTTTAGCCATGAGGTCGGGGTGCTACTCCTTTATGTTGCGGATGGCGCCGCGTTCTGCTTCGAGGGCTCGGATCCTTCGGGGGGGCAAAGGGGAACTGGAGTTGCTCACGCCCAGCTTCTGGCAGCCGCGCTGTCTGGAGCAGCGGGAATACCTGCGCAATCGGTTCAGTGTCTTGGCAAGAACCGACGATCGTGGCGGATTACGCGAAATGGTGTAGCGGGTTATTGCAGGCGGAGCGCAAGAGCTCTGCGTGCCGCATGCCTTAACCTTCTCGTCACAAGCCTTGCCCCACCTGTCATCCCGAGCTTGCGAGGGATCTATTCACACCCAAGCATTCGAGTTCTCGGTGCTATTAGATCCCTCGCAGGCTCGGGATGACAGGTGGGGGGAGGGTTGAGGGGAGGAGGGTGTTGGAGGTTGTGGTCGATGTTTGCGGAAGCCCTCACCCTGCCCTCTCCCAGGGGGAGAGGGTGGAAGACTACCGCTACTTGTCATGCTGAGCGTGCGTGGGAACTGATCGTGCGGAGGACTTGGATGTTTGGGTGAGATTAGATCCCTCGCAGGCTCGGGATGACAGGTGGGGCGGGGGGCTTCACCTGTTTAGCCGCGGGGTAGCTTTTGTACTTTGTCGGTCAGGTGGAGCAGGGCTTGGAGGGCTTCGTTAACGGCTTCGGAGGTGGGGAAGGCTTTGGCGATTTCGGGTCGGAGGAGAACGAGGTTTGAGCCCTTCTAATATGCCGCGTGGTATTTGCCGCGGACCCCTTTCCCTAGGTCTTCACGATTATATTCGGGACGGAGATCGTCGATCTCTGTGTCTTTAGTCTTCTTCATAGATCTTCCTTTCGGCGCGGGTTGCTGGGCGCGCACTGATTATTCTGATCCGCTTTCGGCGCTCTGCGAACGATACCACGAGGAGCAGTCCGCGGGCCGAGATGCCGAACGCAAGATAACGATGCTCTCCGGTGGAATGCGCCGGATCCTGGAACGTAACAGCGAGGGGATCTCCGAAAACGGAGGAAGCTTCTTCGAAGCTTACGCCGTGTTTGGGTGGGTTTGTTGTGGGTTCCTTGGCGGCACACTCGAATTGCATGCGGAGATTGTATCTTGAAGGCACAGGGAGAGTCCAAAGGGGCGGCGCGGGAAAGTGGAGGTTGGCTTCTTGGCTTGCGTTAGCCCTCACCCCGACCCTCTCCCCCGATGGGGGCTGGTTGTACCACACATCTCAATTCCCACGCCGCAGCCGCTCTTCAACCCCGCAAGGGGTTGCATGTGAATAGCCGGGGGTGCAGGCGCGGGCTTTATCGCGCCGGAACCCCCGGTATCGAGCCTCAGATGCCCACCCTGAAGGGGTGGCACAACGAATGCCTTTGATCGGACCCTGATCATGCCACCCCTTCAGATACTGTGGTGAAAATCAAGCGATCGGTTGGGGTCGCGGTGGATTTATCGCATTGGTGCCAATCCCGAGTTTTGAACGTCGGGGCGCGGGGTGCCGCCCCGACCTCGGTCTTGGCCC
>JAVEWL010000220.1:0-8023 GCA_034004565.1 FCB group bacterium
TTCATGGCGATTGATATTGCCTTTGGCCAGGTATTTCGATAGCCGAACCTGGCCATCGCTACGGATGCCTTCCCAGAGGTTTTTTTCCCAATCGAGTTCGGGCAGGATATGTGCATACTTTCTGCCCTTGAACTCCCCCTGATCAACAGGCAAGCCGGGCGTTCGATCGCGCCAATTCACCTGTTCCTGCTCCACTTGCTCCGCAAACGACAACATATTCTCTCCCCATGTCGGAACTGAAGCCCCAGCCCTCTCTTCCGCCTTCAAACAGGCGAGACAGTGGACAGTCATTTATTGCGGACTAGCCCTTTGTCCTTTCAGTAATCGAAACAACTCTTTCCATTCGGGAAGGATATTCATACAGAAACTTCCCCGCCTCTAACCGCAGCCGTTCAACCTCATCCAGACGTTCTTCGGGCGTGCGACTCATCCAGTAGGCCCGATCCTGCTTGGCCTGTTCCTCATGGGTCGTGATGGTCAGCTTCTTCTTCATTTGCCCTAAAATGCCCTCCCGTGTTCGGACACAACAGATTTACTTTTCAGGGTTGGCCGGCTCGGCGTGTGGGGGCGCCGCGCCTCGTGGAGAGCCAGTCTTGGAACGACGGTTGGCTCTCGCCGGAAGCCTTGCCCGACAGCAGATTCTCGACGCTGATGTCTTCGTCGAGATCTTCCCAGTGGATGCCATGCCCTTTTCCGATGATGCGCCAGTTCTTGCGCTCTTTTGCGGTGGCGTGCAGCAACCTTGGGAACCAGGCGAGCGGCACGGAGATGGTACGGCCGTCGCTTAGATCGACGGTCAGCGTGTCCTTCGTAACGACCACGTTATCCGCCTTGGGTACTTCGGTCTTGGCCATTGAAGTACACATTCCATGCCTCCTGAAGCAGGTTCGTCGCGATCACCGGCATAGAAGAAGCGGTACAAACCTTCTCTTAAGACAGTTGGCACCGGCAGTCCCCCAGCGTTCCGTACGCCCATAGAATCTGTGGTTCGTGGCGCGGTGTTACGTCCTCAAGTCTATCCCATGAACCGACTTCAGGCAACACGACCCTCGGTTCACCTGAGTCTGGAACCGCGTGTGGTGTTGTACCCGGTTTCGATAGAGTGGGGAAGCGTCCGGACAACGGGGACTGTTCCACTTTTGATGAGCCCAAGACCTTCCTGCGGAGCCTCCAACTCGCCTTGGCCCAAACAGTCAACCAGTCCCTTTGATCAAAAGTGGAAACTGTCCCTGCTTTCGGGGAAGGGGATGAGTCTTATGAGTCTTATAGGTCTTGTGGGCATCCCTTGCCGTCTTTGACTCCGTCAGGTGCATTGGCTTTGGCGGAAAGCAGGGACAGTTTCCACTTTTGATCAAAGGGACTGGTTGACTGTTTGGGCCAAGGCGAGTTGGAGGCTCCGCAGGAAGGTCTTGGGCTCATCAAAAGTGGAACAGTCCCTGTTTTCCGGGTGGCTTCGCTCCGAGGACTTAGAATGCTAACCGCCGTTTTCTTCCTCATTGCGCCGCGTTGTGCTAGGATTTTGGCGGCAACAGGAGGCACTCTCATGCGCGTACTCGTCCTTGGCGGAACCGGGCTTATCAGCACGGCCATCGTCCGCCGGCTTCTTCAGAACGGTCACGAACCTGTCCTTTTCAACCGCGGCCGGTCGCCGTACCGGTTCAGCGATGAGCTTGAGGTGGTGATCGGCGATCGCGGCGACTTTGCGGATTTTGCGCGTAAGATGGACGGGCTGGCGGTCGATGCGGTCATCGACATGCTTACTTTCGACGCGGACACGGCGCGAAACAGCGTCGAAGTGTTTTCCAATCACATGTGGCACTACCTTTTCTGCAGCACGGTTTGCGTGTACGGGCCGCTGTCGCGCATTCCGGCGGATGAGGAGGAGCCGCAGAAGCCCGTGAGCGAATACGGGCGGAACAAGAGCGAGGCGGAGCGCGTGTTCGTGGAGGCGCACAAGGAGCCGGGGTTCCCGGTAACGATTTTCCGTCCGTCGCACTGCTACGGTCCCGGGCAGCCGCTGCTCGATATCTGGGGGTACAACCCGACGCTTGTTACGCGGATTCGCGAGGGTGGGCCGATCGTCGTACCGGGCGACGGGATTGGGTTGTGGCAGCCTTGCCTGACGTCGGATGTCGCGAAGGGGTTTGTGGGGGCGCTGGGGCTGGATGCCACGCTGGGCCGCGCCTACAACATCGTTGGCGACGAGGTGATGGAGTGGCGGGTGTTTCACGAGCGGATGGCGCGCGCGCTGGGGCGTGAAGCCAATATCGTTACGATGACGACGCAACAGATTCTTGCGGGCGCGCCGCTGGAGCGTTGCGATATGCTCGAAGAAATCTTCCAGTACCACGGCGCTTACACGAACGCCGCGCTGAAGCGGGATGTGCCGGAGTTCCGCGACCTTGTTCCGTGGGAGAAGGGCGTGCAGTTGACGGTGGAGTGGATGGACGAAGAGAACGTCCATCAGCCCGCGGACACGCAGCCGTGGATTGAGCGTCTCGCGAACCGGGAGGCCGAGTTCCGGGAGCGGTTGACGGCGGAGCATCTGGCCGGGTTGGGTAACGCGTAACGCGAGTGGGCATTGTGTGACTCCGAATTCCTATTCGGGAGCTTTGAAGATTAATACCCCGAATGGGAATTCGGGGTTACACTGGGGAGGGCCTCGCCGAATGAAGCTTAAACGTTACTCATGCCTCATACTCTTCTTGGCATTCACAACCCTGGCCTGTGCCGACACGGACATGGTCCCCATGCGCGACGGGGTGAAGCTCGCCACGGAAGCCTACCTTCCCGCCGAGGGCGGGCCCGCGTTTCCGGTGGTGCTGGCGCGTAGCGTGTATGGGCGGGGGCCGGGTAAGCAATTGGCGGAGGGGTATAACAAGCGGGGCATTGCGTTTGTCGTGCAGGACACGCGCGGTCGCGGGGACAGCGAGGGCGGCCAGGACATGGTCTTTCTCGACGACGGCTGGGGGGAGCGCCGGGACGGCTTGGACACGGTGAAGTGGATTCGCGAGCAGCCGTGGTGCAACGGGAAGGTCGGCAGTTGGGGCGGGTCGGCGCTGGGCATCACGCAGATTCTGATGGCCGGCGCGGGCACGGACCTTGAGGCGCAGTCGATTCTCGTTGCGGCGTCGGATTTTTACGGCCAGCTCAGCTACCAGGGCGGCGTGTTCTATAAAGAACTTATCGAAAAATGGATCGCGGGCCAGGAGAGCGAGCACATCATTGCCCTCTGGAAGAGCCATCCGACGTACGATGCGTTTTGGAAGGGTTTCAACGCCGAGTTGCGCGCGCCGCAGGTGACCGCGCCCGGCATGCACGTGGGGGGCTGGTTCGACATCTTCGGACAGGGCACGATCAACAATTACGTTTCGCGCCAGCACAACGGCGGTCCCGGCGCGAAGGGTACGCAGAAGCTCATCATGGGCGCGTGGCCTCACGGGATCACGCGGGATGTGGGCGAATTGAAGCTGCACGAGAACTCGGGGTTCGACGTGGACGGGTACGAGGCGCGCTTCTTCGAGAATTATCTTCTCGGCAAGGACAACGGCATCGCGAAGGAGCCGGCGGTGCATTACTACACGCTGGGCGCCTGCGGTGAGGAGGGGGCGCCAGGCAACGAGTGGCGCACGGCCGAGGACTGGCCGCCGTTCCCGACGAAGGAAACGGCTTACCTGTTGATGCCGGATAACGGCCTGACCACGGATGCCGCGAGTGTGAAGGAAGGTCAATTCACCTACGTTTACGATCCGAAGAATCCGTGTCCGACGCAGGGCGGGGCGAACCTTTATATGGACCACGGGGCAGGTCCGATGAACCAGTTGAAGATTGGCGAGCGGGAGGACGTGCTGAAGTTTTCAACGCCGCCGCTGGAGGCGCCGTTCGAGATTACGGGCCGTGTGAAGGTGCGCTTGTTCGTGTCGACGGATGCGCCCGATACGGACTTTCCGGCGAAGCTGGTCGATATTTACCCGGATGGGCGGGAGTTTCTGATGCTGGACGGGATCCGGCGATTGAAG
The DNA here is from genome assembly GCA_034004565.1 of FCB group bacterium. Lineage (GTDB taxonomy): Bacteria > Hydrogenedentota > Hydrogenedentia > Hydrogenedentales > SLHB01 > JAVEWL01. Next base: position 4,020 of record JAVEWL010000220.1, read on the forward strand.
TTCCGGAACGGTTGCGAGAAGGCCGAGCCGCTGCCGGCGGGCGAGGTAGGGGAGGTTGAGATCGATCTGTGGAGCATCAGCCTGATCGTTAATAAGGGGCACCGGATTGGGGTGCAGATTTCGAGCAGCAATTATCCCCGGTTTGAGTTGAATCCGAATACGGGCGAGGATTTCCCCGGCGCGGAACTCCGGCCGGCGAAGAACACGGTGTATACCGGGGGCCGGTACCCAAGTGCCTTGGTGTTGCCGGTTCGGCCGCAGGCATAGCGGGGGGTTGAGGGGAGCAAGAACAGCTTGACCCTTTGGGCTCCCCTCACCCTATCCCTCTCCCGAGGGAGAGGGAACAAGACTCCGGCAATGTATTGGGCTGGCGCCTCGCGCGCGCCCCCGAGGTCTGCGGGAACAGGACCCGGGGGCGATATCGGCTTTGGACAAACTATTGCGCAGGCGCCGCCACGGGTCCTCGAATCAGCACGGGAATCAGCACCCGCTCTCCGCCGGGCTGGTCCGTCGCGATCGAGACAATCGTGGCCGCTTTTTCGGCTGGGGGGACCGCCGTAGCCTTGATTACGACCGTGGCGGGATGGTCGGCATCGGTTGCCGTGGGCGTCTCGATTTGGACATCCAGGATATCGCTCTCGAAGCGAAGGTCTTTCACGGTCAACATTGCCTCCGTCGCATCCTTCAATTCCACTCGCTGCACGGCGGGCGCGGTCGCCGACGGAATCAACACCACGTTCGCCGGATTGGCGGTCACGCGCGGCTCCATCCGGAAGAACACGGGGATTGTCACAATCGGGGTGTCTTTGCTCGAAGTCATCACAAAAAGGGTGCCGCCCTGGGCGCCGGCCGGGGCGTTCGGCGCCGTGCGCACCTCGATGATGTGCCGGTCCGCCTTGGTCCCCCAGTCCGGCTTCACATTTTTATGAACGACGGCTTCCATCGGCCCCACGCAAATCACACCGAGCACATCGGGTGGCGGCAGATTTTCGCGGCTGGCCCGTACGATAATCCCGTCCTTCGCCAGGGGCTGGCCCTGGGTATACCCCAGCTTCGGCGCGCAGACGATCGCCGGCGGCATGACCAGCACATCGCCGACGACATCGCCCCGCACGGGCATGACGATGGTCGCTTCTTCGTTGCCAATGCGCACCCGCATCGTCAATTCATTGTCGAGCGCGCCCAGGGGAGCGTCCGGGGTAATCTGGAATTTCACCTTGATCCGCGACCCCTGCTTGGTCGCCTCTTTCTCCGCCGTGGCCGTCAAGGTATCCGCCTTCATGCGGTAGTCGAGCAGTTCGATGTCCGCGCCGACCGCCCCGGGCTGAACGGTCAGGTTCTTGCTTATAACCTCTCCGCGCGGCGCCATACCCCAGGCCACAATCTTTTCCGGCTGGGTAACGATAAGCGCCTGAATGTTGACGCCGAGCTCGATTTCGGAAAGCGCCTGCTCGGGGTCATTCGTTCCGATAATGATGTAAGCCCCGCGGTCGCCGACGTAGTCCTTGCTGTCGTAGAGAATGGTCAGTGGCAGGGCGGCCCCCGGCGCCACGATACGCTTCTGGGGATCTTCCGGAAGGTCGGTCGTGGCACAAAGACACGAAGTCTTGACTTCGACGATTTGCAGCGGCTGGTCGCCGACGTTTTTCACCTCCACGACGGCCTTCGTGATGGTGCCCTGCCGGACCGTGCCGAGGTCAATCCGGTTGGTGCTGAGCGACACCTTGGGCGCGCCGTAAGCCGCCCCCAGGCAGAGATTAACCATTACGCAAGTACACACGACTGCCCACCAACGAAGCCCAAATGACGCATTGCCTACCACGGTTAATCCCTTTCCTTGCCTCAGAACTCGATATTCCCGCCGATAAACGAGCGGGCCCGCGGAGACTTGGCCCCGCGGACCCGCTCCCGAATCAGTGAACTACAGACTGCAAGATATTACGGATGCAGACTTAGAACCGGTTCGCGTCGTAGGAAACGTTCGCGAGGACGCCGTTGAGGCTGACGTCGGGATGGAAGCAGTCGATCGAGCTGAGCTGATCGCGGCTGAAGGCCACCGCATACACGTCGGCATCGTACCACACGCCCTGGGCGGCCGTGAGGGTAGCGAGGTTGCTGTTGTAGGCGATGAGCATGTTGGTGGCTTCGGTGCGCTGGGTCGAGCCGTTGACCAGCATGTTCTTGCACCACGTGAACGTGTTCCACTTCAGCAGGCAGCCAAAGTTCGTGCGGCCGACGTCGTAGACGCGGCGAACGTTGACGACCGAGCACACGAGGATGTCGGCGCCGGGGAGGCCGGCTTGCAGCACGTCGATGGCTTCGTTCCAGCGGAAGTTCCAGGTCGCAATCGGCGTCATTTCGGCCGTGCTGTCGCCGCACACGTCGTTGCCGCCCATTTCGATGGTGACGTACTGGACAGCCTGCGGAACGGTGGCGTTGGCCTGGCCGAGCAGGTCGTCGGACTGGTCGCCGTTGTCGGCGTTGTTGTAGCCAACCGCCGACGGCAGGGCCACGCGGATGCGTTCGAGATGGCTGTTGCAGGCGTCGCCGGCCTCATAGCCCGTGCTCCAGACGTGCTCGGGCTGATCGTCATCAAGCGTGTCGTCCGCCAGGGCGCCGCGGGAAATGCTATCGCCGATGGTGGCCATCGCGGGCGGATAGGTGATCGCGGAGGCCGTCATCGACAGACCGACGACCAAGACCAACGACAAAAGAACTACGGTCATTACTGACTTCATTGTTTGCATCCTTCTGAAATAAAAGCTGTTACCCTTGCCTGGTAAAGCTGCGACTTGCACCTCGGATGTTTTGCCCCCCCCGACCGTCCCGGAGTGTTTTCGCGTCCATGCAACAGGCGTGGACGCGTCATGCCGGAACGGGAAATCGTTACGTGGGGTTGTACCCGAGTGCATCGATGGATGTCTCTCGCCACCTCCCTTCGCATCGGTTCCGCATGTTTCGATTGGGAACAGCCGTCCGTAGCAAGCGACGCAGGTGGCGCGACGGAGACACTGATGTCCTGTCAAAGCCGCGGGTATAAAAAAGGCGGGTCCCCACCCTGTTCCCGACGCGAAATGCTCACCGACTGTTGGTGCTCCGGGACTTCCTTAGGGGTGCAACCCCGCGATCCGGCATCCAGAGCACTGCTAAAGGCTTCTAGAAGTCCATTGTATTAGGAATACGTAAACTTGTCAATGGGCGAGATCGTCGTTTACCCTGATTTAACGGGCTGAAGCGGCCTTTGCCTCTTTCGATTCTGGAACGCGAGAGGGCCGTGTAGGGTTAAGCGAGAGACCAGACCCTCAAGGAGAGGGGTAGCAGGGGTTTTCGGAATACGAAAAACCATTTTCTCTCCGGAAGGATGAAAGGGATCTTCTCGGAATCCTTTTCCCAGAGATTGAATTCACATGGAGAATACCTTGGGGTCACCCTTGAGGACCGCCCGCCCCGGGGGGGTAAGGCTTGCCCGGTCCTTGCCTCCCACGTGAATGGCAATCGTATGAGCGGGGATGGGCTGGCCCGGTCCGTTCGTCTCGCTCGGACGCCGTCATCGATAGCAAGCGAGCGGGCCCGAAGGCTCAGGGACCTTCAGGCCCGCTCCCGGATCAGACTATTGTTATCTGCGAAATACCTAGAAGCGATTCGCGTCGTAGGTGACGTTCGCAAGGTCGCCGTTGAGGCTGATGTCGGGATGGAAGCAGTCGACGGAGCTGAGCTGGCCGCGGCTGAAGGCGATCGCGTATGCGTCGGCGTCGTACCACACGCCCTGGGCGGCCGTGAGGGTAGCGAGGTTGCTGTTGTAGGCGATGAGCATGTTGGTGGCTTCGGTGCGCTGGGTCGAGCCGTTGACCAGCATGTTCTTGCACCACGTGAAGACGTTCCACTTCAGCAGGCAGCCAAAGTTCGTGCGGCCGACGTCGTAGACGCGGCGAACGTTGACGACCGAGCACACGAGGATGTCGGCGCCGGGGAGGCCGGCTTGCAGCACGTCGATGGCTTCGTTC
>JAVEWL010000221.1:0-7996 GCA_034004565.1 FCB group bacterium
TCGAACGGGGCCGCCAGGACTATCGCCAGCATTTCGCGGAGATGGAAGCCACCTTAAACCAGGCGTTGCATGACTAGCCAGGGGAATACTTGATAAATATGATTAGTTTATGGATAATAAGTCAAGATTGTACCGCACAGGTTCAGTGAGGCGGATGTGCCGCACGCGCATCCCGATGGGAGAGAAGGTCATGCAGGTCAAACAGATGCGGGTGTACGAAGACAACAGCTACAGCATCGGCAATACCCCGCTGGTGAAGCTGAAGAATCTGGGCGCGGGCCTCAAGGGCACGGTGCTGGCCAAGGTGGAAGGGCGTAACCCCGGCTACTCGGTGAAGTGCCGCATCGGCGCGGCCATGATCTGGGACGCCGAAGAGCGCGGCGCGCTGAAGCCCGGCGGCACTATCGTCGAGCCCACCTCGGGCAATACGGGTATCGCGCTGGCCTTCGTGGCGGCCGCCCGCGGCTACCGGCTCATCCTGACCATGCCGGAGACGATGAGCATCGAGCGCCGGCAGGTCCTGAAGGCGCTTGGCGCGGACATCATCTTGACTCCCGGCGACCAGGGCATGCCGGGCGCCATCCGCGCGGCCGAGGCCATCCTGGCGGAGAATCCCGAGTACTTCCTGCCGCAACAGTTCAAGAACCCGGCCAACCCCGACATTCACCGCCGCACAACCGGCCCCGAGATCTGGAACGATACCGACGGCCAGATCGACGTGCTGGTGTCCGGCGTCGGCACCGGCGGCACCATCACCGGCGTAAGCCGCTACATCAAGCTCGACAAGGGCAAGGCCATCGAAAGCGTTGCGGTCGAGCCCGCGGCCTCCCCGGTGCTCTCCGGCGGCAAGCCGGGCCCCCACAAAATCCAGGGCATCGGCGCCGGATTCAAGCCCGACACGCTCGACCTCGACATGGTCGACAAGATCGAGCAGGTGACGAACGAGGAGGCCTTTGAAATTGCGCGCCGGCTCGCGAAGGAAGAAGGCATCCTGAGCGGCATCAGTTGCGGCGCCGCGGCGGCCGTGGCGCTGCGCCTTGCCGCGCGCGACGAATACGAAGGCAAGCTCATCGTCGTAGTCCTGCCGGACTCCGGCGAGCGCTACCTGTCGACCCCGTTGTTCCAGTCCTGAGGCCGGGTCTGCATAAGACTCGTATAAGCAAACAAGGGGAGGCGGGTTCCGGTTCCCGCCTCGCGTAGTACAGCCCTATGCAGGAGGATTCGCAGTTGCACACCGACACGCAGACGCCACAGGACGTGGAGACGGCCGTAGACCGACGCCGCTTCAAGACGCTGGCCATTCACGCGGGCCAGGGCCCCGACCCGACGTACGGCGCCGTGATGACGCCGATCTACCAGACCTCGACCTTTGCCTTTCGCGGCGTGAACCAGCCCGGACCTTTTGATTACTCGCGCAGCGGGAATCCCACCCGCAAGGCGCTCGAGGATTGCATCGCGAAGCTCGAGAACGCCGAGCGCGGCTTCGCGTTTGCCACCGGCATGGCCGCCGAGGCCACCGTGCTGACCATGTTCTCGAAGGGCGACCACCTCATCGTTCACGACGACCTCTACGGCGGCACGTATCGCCTGCTGGTGAGCGTGGTGGCGGAGAAGGGCGTCGACGTCGAGTTCGTCAACCTGCGCGATATCGATGCGTTGAGCCGCGCGATCCGCCCCGAGACCAAGGCCATCTGGATCGAGACGCCCACCAATCCGCTCATGAACCTCGTTGATCTCGAAGCGGTGGCGTCGGTGGCGCGCGAACGCGGCGTGTGGACCATCTGCGACAACACCTTCCTGTCGCCGTACTTTCAGCGGCCGCACGAGTGGGGCATCGACATCGTCGTGCACTCGACCACAAAGTATATGAACGGCCATTCCGACGTCGTCGGCGGCGCGGTGACCGTGCGCGACCCGCAGCTCGCGGAAAAGATCGGCTTCCTGCAAAACGCCCTCGGCACCTGCGCGGGACCTCAGGACTGCTTCCTCGTGCTGCGCGGCCTGAAGACCCTCGCCCTGCGCATGGAAGAACACAATAAGAACGCCCTCGCCATCGCCCGCTGGCTTGAGGAGCATCCGAAGGTGAAGCAGGTGCTGCACCCCGGCCTCGAGAGCCACCCGCAGCACGGCCTCGCCCTGCGCCAGACCACCGGGTTCGGCGGCACCTTCTCCTTCCGCCTGCGCGGCGGGGAGGAAGAGGCCTATCGGCTTCTTGGAAACGTCAAGCTCTTCACGCTCGCCGAATCGCTCGGCGGCGTCGAATCCCTCATCGAGCATCCCTGGACCATGACCCACATCTCGATGCCCCCGGAGGTCCGCCGCAAGATGACCATCACCGAAGAGCTTATCCGCATCTCGGTGGGCATTGAAGACGTCGACGATCTCATCGAAGACCTCAGCCAGGCCTTCGACAAGGTATAAGCAAAGCGACACCCCCAGGCCCCGCATCAAAAGGACCTGGGGGTGTTTTGTATTCGGCCACGGGGAGGCTACGCCGATTCAGGGGTTGCAAGAACCGGTCTTCATACTTCGCATGATTCCCATGCCTCCCATTCTTCAAGGCACGGGAAGAATGGGCGGTACTGCTCGCGCTGAACGCCGCTTTACCTTCGATTGAGGCTTGTGCCAGAATGCGGCATCATGCAAACCACACACGATTCCACGTACACGTACCTCTGCTACGGCTGCGGCGCGACCCATTCGGGCGATTGGACCGGGCCGTGCGCGGCATGCGGCGAACCGTTCAGCCTGCTTGTGCAGGGTGGTAAACCCTCGGCGGAGCGCTTAAAGGCGCCCGCGGCGTCAATGTGGGACTACGCGGAGCTGTTGCCGATCCGCGCACGGGAGAATATCGTGACGCTGGGCGAGGGCGCCACGCCGCTGGTGGAAACGCCGCGGCTGGCGAAGCTCTTCGGCTTCGGGACGATGCTCTGCAAAAATGAAATGAGCAATCCCACCGGCTCGTTTAAGGATCGGCAGGTCTCGGTGGGCATCAGCCACGCGCGAGAGATCGGCGCCGATACCGTGGCGGTGGTGTCGTCGGGCAACGTCGCATGCGCGGCGTCGGCCTATGCGGCGCGCGCGGGCATGCGCGCCATTCTGCTCATGCACGGTCATGCCGCCGCAAGCAAGATTACGCAGGCGGCCGCGTACGGCGGCCAGGCAATCCAGGTAGACACGCCTTCGGCGGGCGAGGTGTTCGATCTGTGCATCGAGGCCTGCAAACGCTTCGGCTGGTATCACCTTTCGACGGCGGGGTTGTACGAGCCGTTCAACGTGGAAGGCGCCAAGACGATTGCGTACGAGATTTATCAGCAGACCGGCGGCTATCTGCCGGATTGGGTGGTGGCGCCGGTGGGCGGCGGCGGGCTGTTGGGTGGCATCTGGCGCGGGTTCCTGGACCTGCAACGGCTGCGCCTGATCGATCGCATTCCCCGGCTCGCGGGAATCCAGGCGAGCGGCTGCGCGCCCTTCGTCGATGCCGTGCGCGACCACACGCCTTTCCTGGAGACGCTGAAACATCCCTGGCCGAACCCGAAGACCGTGGCGGGCGGTATCGCCGACGATATCATCTTCGACGGCCACACGGTGCTGCCCGCCATTCGCACCACGGACGGCGCGGCCATTGCCGTGGACGACGAGGCGATTCTCGAGGGCCAGCGCCTGCTGGCCACGCGCGAGGGGTTGCTGTGCGAGCCCACGTGCGCGGTCGTCATTGCCGGGTTGAAGCACTTGCCCGATGTGACGGAGCGAACGCGCGTCTGTTGCGTCCTCACGGGCAGCGGCATCAAGGACCTCGCGGGATTGCAGGCGCGCGTGCCCCTGCCCACGCGGGTTGCGCCGTCGCTGGATGCATTGAAGGCGGCGCTGGAGGAAGGACGATGATGCGTCGAATGGCGCTGGCCCTGGTTGTGGCCGCGATGGCGGGCTGCTCCCAGGACAAAGAGGTCGTCGTGGTCTACAGCCCGCACGGTCCCGAGATGCTGAAGGAAGCGGAGGCCGGTTTCGAGGCGGCCAATCCGGGCATCGACGTACAGTGGCTCGATCTCGCATCGCAGGACGTCTACAACCGCATCGACGCCGAGCGCGGGTCGCCGCACGCGGACGTGTGGTGGGGCGCCACCTCGAGCATGTTCATCCAGGCGGCGAACGACGGCCTGCTCGAGCCGTATAAGCCCACGTGGGCCGGGGCGGTCGATGCGGCGTTCCGGGATCCGCAGGACCGATGGTACGGCATGTTCCGCTCGCCGCTGGCAATCCTCTTCAACTCGAGGAAGTATACGAAGGAACAGGTGCCGCGGACCTGGGACGCGCTGCTCGAGCCGCAATGGAAAGGCAAGATCACGCTGCGCGAGCCGATGCCGTCGGGCACGTTGCGCGTGTTCATCGGCGCGATGATCCTGCGCGCGCCCGACGAAAACGCCGGCATTGAATGGCTGAAACGGCTGCACGAATCGACCGAATCGTACATGAAACAGCCGCAGCTTCTGTTCGATCACCTCAAGCGCAACCCCGAGCTCATCAGCGTGTGGCTCGCGCCCGACGCAATCCTGCAGCGCGATCTTAATGGGTATCCCTTCGATTATGTCATCCCGCCCGGCACGCCCGTCACCACCGACGGCATCGCCATCGTAAAGGGCGCGCCCCACATCGAGTCCGCGCGCGCGTTCTACGAGTTTGTTACTTCGCCGGAGATGCTCGCGCTGCAAGCGCGGAAGTTCGGCAAGATGCCCGCGCGCACCGACCTCGATCCGAAGTCGCTGCCCGCCTGGATGGTCGAAGAGAAGATCGACGCGATGCCCATCGATTGGCAGTTGTTCTCCGCGAAAGAGCAGGCCTGGATGGACCGATGGGCGCAGGAGGTTCGCGGCGCGCGATGAGCAGCGTACGTCTCGAAGGCATCACGAAGATCTACCCCGGCGGCACGGGCGGCGTGCGCGGCTTTTCGTGTTCGATTGCCGAAGGTGAATTCTTCGCGCTGCTGGGCCCCTCCGGCTGTGGAAAGACCACGACGCTGCGCGTTATCGCGGGGCTCGAAACGCCCGACGCGGGACGCGTGTACTTCGACGAGCGCGACGTCACGGCATTGCCGCCCGAGAAGCGCGGCGCGGCCATGGTTTTCCAAAGCTACGCCCTCTTTCCGCACATGGACATCATGGGCAACGTCGCGTTCGGCCTGAAAGCGCGGAAGTTTCCCAAGACCGAGATTGCCGCGCGCGTGGCGGACGCCCTTCAGATGGTCCAGTTGGACGGGATGGAACGGCGGCGCGTGACGGAGCTTTCGGGCGGGCAACAACAGCGTGTGGCCCTTGCGCGCGCGCTGGCGGTGCATCCGCGGATCCTGCTGCTCGACGAACCCTTGAGCAACCTGGACGCCGAACTGCGCTACGCGACCCGGCAGCAGTTGGCCACGTTGCAGCGGCGCCTCGGTATCACGGCCGTTTACGTTACCCACGACCAGGAAGAAGCCCTCGAACTGGCCCACCGCATCGCCGTGCTCAAGGACGGCGAATGCCATCAGATTGGCACGCCCGATGAGATTCTCGACACCCCGGCCACGCCCTTCGTCGAGAGCTTTATGGAACGCCAACGGCAAATCCTGCGGGGAAAAATGTGACCCCGAATTCCCATTCGGGGTCTTTGGGATTTGGAGTGGCGCTACAAAGAAAGAGCAAAGACCCCGAATGGGAATTCGGGGTTACATTAAGCCTCAGAAGCCGACATCCGGCGGTTGAGGACCCGCATACGGCTTGGCGCCGAGTTGCAGGCCTCGCTTTTCCACCGTCAGCAGCGCGGGATCCGTGGTATCCGGCGGCAGAATCATGCCGTAGTACCGCGCCATCCAATACGCGTCGAGAAAGGCGGAGGGATCGGCAACGCCCATGCCGTTCGACCCGCCGTCAAGCCGCATGAAATCGTCGTCCCAGCGCGTGGGGCCGATCTCGCGTGCGGTCATGCATTTCCAGTCGTACTGGTAGTTGATGTACTTGCCGAGATTCTTCAGGTCGGCGCGGTGCGAGTTCTTGTAGGTGTAGCTGCGGCAATCGAGCGGCCACACCTGGAGGTTTTTCAACGAGCGCTCGTTGTCCATGTCGTTGCCCGTGAGTGCGCCGTAGAGGTAGTTGAACCACACCATGTTTTCGACGCGCTTGACCTCCCAGGTGCGCTCGATGCTGCGGCGATAGATGGAGCGCAGCGCCGGGTCCTTCTCGTAGCTCAGCAGGGGATGGTAGGCGAGGAAGCCAAGCCGATCGTCGAAGTGCGTGATGACCGGGAACGTCAGTTTCTGCCGTAGCACGTGATCCTGGTAGCCCCAGTCGAGTAACTGCTGTTTGCCCTGCGCGAATTTCTCGTCGCCGGTGATGGCATGGGCCATCGTGATGTGCGACAGGATCTCGAGGCCGTTCAGGCCGCGCGCGTAGGAACCGCCCGCGCTCTCGAAATACTCGGGATCCCAGCGGGCCCAGCGCGTGGGCTTGCCGTCGAGGTCGTGCAGCGTCCAGCCGTGGTCGATGATGTGCGCGTTGATGCGGCTGACGTGGTCGCGCGCGGCGTCCTTGTCTTTGCCCTGCGCGGCCAGCTCGTAGAAGATCATCGTCGACTGCAAGTGCGAATCGATCTCGTCGCTCGAGGTATCGCCTTTCCACAGCCACTTTCCGTCCGGTGTCGGATTCCACTCCGACGGCAGGCCCGCCGAACCGGTCGCGGCGAGGTGCGACGGCTCGCCCACGGTCGCAATCGAGCGCGCGGGGAAGCCTTTGATGGGCGTGATGATGCCGCACCAGTAGAGCATGCGGAAGATTTCGAGGGCCTGTTCGCGCACGGCCGGGTCTTTCGTGACCGCGTACTTGAAGCTGTAGGCGTTCAGGAGGTGGCCCGCCCACCCTCCGTCGTTGTCGCTGATGAAGCGGACCCATTCACCGAGCTGGTCGTCCCACTCCAGCGTGTTGACGAAGCCCATGCGGCGCATGCCCCACTCGTCGAGCCAGCGCTCGTAGTAGGCGGCTTTCTTCTGCAGGGTGTAAGGCTCGTAGGTGATGATGCCGAGGCCACCGTCGGTGGCGATGTAGACGACCCGGTCGCCGCAAGCGATCGCATTGACCTTGTCGTTCGGAATCCAGCGCTGATACCCGAAATACTGAAACTCCCCATCCACGGCCCGAATGGCGCCCTTCGTGGTGCCGATCCAGTAGTCTTCCTTCTCGAAGCCCTTCGCGATGCAGGTCGTGTCCTCGTAGCAAAGCCCGTCTTTACCGGTAACCTCGATGAAGCTCATGCCGCGCAATTCGGCCAGGCCCTTGTCGGTCGCGTTGATGAGACGGCTGCCCAGCGTCATCGTGTCGCGAACCGTCGACCCGAGCGGCAGGTGGCCCCAGTCCTTTACCAGGTCGTATTCGAAACGCCCGCCCTGCAGGAACCCGAGACGGTCGGCATGCGCAACGTAGATCGTCTCCGCATACGATGCGACCCCAACGATCGGCATCACGGGAGCCGCCTCATTAAGCGGAGTCAGCGCATCGCCGTCAACTCCGCAGAGGCGCATCGGCGACGCCACGATTACCTTGCCCAAATGCACACAACCGTCGACAAACGGCTCCGCGGCAAGCTGTTTCCATTCCCCACCCGAGAACCGCCACAGGCCCGTCTCGGCAAAGGCCCACAACGCTCCATTCAACGTCTTGAGACGCCCAGCGCGCTCCTGAGGCCCGCCCGCCGCCACCAACGCGCCCTGCTCAAGCTTCCGCACGCCGTTCGCCGTGCCAACGTACGCCGCGCCCTCGAACACCGCCACGGCCAGGAGCGGCTCCTTGGTTTCAAGCCGCCCTTCAACCTCCTGCAGGTACACCTCGTCCCGCACCGGCGTCCACTGGGGGTTTTCAGGAATGGGCAGTTGCCCCCACGCGCCACCGGCCAGCACACAAAACGCCGCCGCCATCGCAATTCGCATCATCAGCCTCGCCCTCCCATGCAACCAACCGGAAACTGCGCCTCGATC
>JAVEWL010000222.1:0-7986 GCA_034004565.1 FCB group bacterium
ACCAAAAAGGCAACACCCCAAGCCCATGAAACCGGGCTTGGGGGTGCCACAACGTCTCTGTTACCCTACGGCAAACACGCGCAGAGCAATTCCCACGCCGCGCGGACCTCGTCCAGGCGGCCCACCGGCAAACTCACCGGCGCAGCATGCAAGGCATCGCTGCCCATCTCGGCCATTTCCGCCAGGCTGAGCATCGCATCGCAGAACGCGTCGAGCGTCTCCTTTGACTCCGTCTCGGTCGGCTCGATCATGATGCTTTCCTTCACCGTCAACGGGAAATACACCGTCGGCGCATGAAATCCGCGGTCCAGCAGCGCCTTCGCGATATCCAGCGCGCGCACGCCCTGCTTCGCCTGGGGCGCGGCCGTCAACACGCACTCGTGCATGCACCGCTGCTCGCCGAACGCCGGCTGATACGCCTGCTTCAAACGCGCCAGCATATAGTTCGCGTTCAGCACCGCATACCGCGCCACATCTTTCAGCCCGTCGCCGCCCAGGTGCCGGATGTAGGCATACGCCCGCAGCGCGATCATGAAGTTCCCGAAGAACGGCGACATCTTCCCGATCGACTTCTCCGGCATCTCCAGCCCGAAGCTCGATTCCAGCTTCACCACGCGCGGACCCGGCAGATACGGCACCAGCCGCTCGCCCACGCCCACAGGACCCGACCCCGGACCGCCCATGCCGTGCGGCGTCGCGAAGGTCTTGTGCAGGTTGAAGTGCATTACGTCGAAGCCCATGTCGCCCGGGCGCGATTGCCCGATCACCGCGTTCAAGTTCGCGCCGTCGTAATACATCAGCGCATCGACCGCGTGCGCGAGATCGGCCACCTCGTGCACCTTCGGCTCGTACAGCCCGTGCGTGTTCGGATTCGTCAGCATCACGCCCGCGACGTTGTCGTTCAGCTTCGCCTTGAACGCCTCGACATCTAGCGTGCCGTCCGCCGCCGACGGGACCTGCACCACCTTGAACCCCGCGATGGCCGCGCTGGCCGGGTTGGTGCCGTGCGCCGAATCTGGCACGAGGATCGTGTCCTTTTGCGTGTTGCCCTTGTCGCGGTGATACGCCGCGATCAGCAGCGTGCCCGCCAGCTCGCCGTGCGCCCCCGCGATCGGCTGCAGCGACACCGCCTGCATCCCGCCGATCTCCGCCAGGATGCGCTCGGTCTCGTAAATCACCTGGAACGCGCCCTGCAGGCACGGCCAATACGCATCCGAAGTCGCCAGTAACGGGTGCAGCGCCGCAAAGTTCGGATTCGCCGACACCGCCTCCGCCAGTTTCGGGTTGTACTTCATCGTGCACGACCCAAGCGGATAGAAATGCGAATCGACGCCGAAATTCCGCTGCGACAGGTGCGTGAAATGCCGCACCACGTCGAGCTCGCTCACTTCCGGCAACGCGGCCGGCTCCTTGCGGCACAACGCCGCCGGCAACTTCGCCTCCGGCACATCCAGCGCGTCCAGCACGATGCCCCGACGGCCTTCGCGCGATTTCTCATATATTAGTTGCATGCGGCTTCCCTCAACGCTTGGGCGAACCCGTCCAGGTCCTCCCGCGTGCGTTTCTCCGTCACGGCGATCAGCAGGTCCGTCTCCTCGCCCGCGCCCAGCGGCGCCAGCGGCAGGCCCGCGAAATACCCCTGATCCATCACGCGCTTCGCCACCTCTTCGGCATTGCGCGGCAGGCGCAGCGCGAACTCGTTGAACGTCGGCCCGTCGTTGAGCACCGTCCCGAAATCCAGCTTCGACTTCAGGTACTCGGCCTTCGCATGGCAGTGCCGCGCCACCTCCAGGAAACCGTCCTTGCCCATCAGGCAAAGGTAAATCAGCGACCGCAGCGCCATCAGCGCCTCGTTCGAACAGATGTTCGACATCGCCTTCTCGCGCCGGATGTGCTGCTCGCGCGCCTGCAAGGTAAGCACGAACCCGCGCCGCCCCTGCGCATCCGCCGTCTCGGCCGCAAGCCGCCCCGGCATCTTCCGGATATGCTCCTTGCGCGTCGCGAGGATGCCCAGGTACGGCCCGCCAAACCCCAACGGAATCCCCAGGCACTGCCCCTCGGCCACCGCAATATCCACGCCCATCTCACCCGGCGTCTTCAGCAATCCAAGCGACGTCGGGTAGAACGACAGCACCAGCAGCGCGCCCGCCGCATGGCAGCGCTCCGCCAAAGCCGTAAAGTCGCGCACCGTCCCGAGGAAACTCGGGTTCTGCACGATGACGCACGCCGCGCCGGTGGGGTCGTCGCCGCTCGCGATGTCCAGCCCCAGGTGCGCCGTGTGCGTCTCGACCACCTGACGGTACACCGGGTTCAGCGACTCGTGGATCACCACCCGCTGACGGTTCGTCAACCGAACCGCCATCGCCGCCGCCTCGAACACCGCCGTGCCGCCCTCGTACAGCGACGCGTTCGCGAAGTCCATGCCCGTCAACCGCACGATGGCCGACTGATACTCATAGATGCTCTGGAGCGTGCCCTGGGCGCACTCCGGCTGGTACGGCGTATAGGCCGTGTAAAACTCGCCGCGCGACGTCAACGCATCGACCGCCGCCGGGATGAAATGGTCGTACACGCCGCCGCCCGCGTAGCTGACGAGCGACCCGCAATTGCGATTGCCCATCTCCGCCACGAGCCGCTTCACGGCCATCTCCGAGAGTCCCTCCGGCAGGTCCCACGACTTCAGCCGCAGGTCCGGCGGAATCACGTCGAACAACTCGTCGATCGACGCGACCCCTATCGCGGCGAGCATCTCGTCGCGTTCCTCGTTGGTAGTGGGAATCCACGTCATCCTTCGTGCTCCTGCACAAACGCGGCATATTGCTCCGCCGTCATCAGGCTCTCGAACTCCTGTGCGCTCACGCCCGACAGCCGGAAAAACCAGCCCTCGCCGTGCGGATCGCGATTCACCATTTCCGGCGCGCTTTCCAAGGCACCGTTAATCTCGGCCACCTTGCCCGCCACCGGCGCGTACACGTCGCTCGCGGCCTTCACCGACTCCACCGCCGCCGCCGCCTCGCCCCTCGCGAGCGCACGGCCCACTTCCGGCAGTTCCACATACGTCACGTCGCCAAGCTGCTCCGCCGCGTGCGCCGTGATGCCCACGGCGTAAATGCCGCCGCCGACCGGGCCCACCCACTCGTGCTCCTCGGTATACCGCAATTCCTTCGGATAATCGGTCTGCATCTCCCTCGCTCCTCTTTAGTCGCGGCACGTGCCGCCCGTATAAAATGGAAGCCCCACGGCCGCGATCGGCAGATCCTTCGGACCCGCCGTGAGCCCCGCCAAATCTTCACCCTGCAAATAGGCCAGGCCGATGCCGTAGCCCACGCTCGGACCAAACGTTCCGCTGACAATCTCGCCCACCACGGCCCCGTCCCGCTTCACCTCGAAGCCGTGACGCGGCGCACGCCGGTCCTCGGTGCGAATCGCCTTCAACGCCGGATAGCCCCCGCGGTCGCGTTGCGCAGCCAGGGCCTCCTTGCCGACAAATTCCTTTTCCCACGCCACAAACCGTGCCATAGCCGCCTCCAAAGGCGTGCGCGACGCGTCAAAATCCTGACCCGACAGCGGGTAGCCCATCTCCGTGCGCAGCGTATCGCGCGCGCCCAGCCCCGCCGGTTCCACGCCGTCCATATCGAGCAGCGCCCGCCACAGCGGCACCGCCAACTCGTTCGGCATGTACAGCTCGTAGCCCAGTTCGCCCGTGTAGCCCGTGCGCGATAACACGATCGGTACGCCGCGCCATTCCGTGCGGCAACCCGTGTAGAACTTCAGCGGCGCCGCGGCCTCCAGGCCCAGCTTCAGCAGCACCTCGCGCGAGCCCGGACCCTGCACGTCGATTTTCGCCGTCGAGTCGCTCACATGCTCCGCGCCCGCCGCGACCATCAACGCCGCGACCTCGTCGATCGGCCCCGCGTTCGTCACCACATACGACTCGTCCTCGCCCAGCCGCATCGCCACCGCGTCGTCGACAATCCCGCCTTCCTCATTCAAAATCGCCCCATAGCGGCAGCGGCCCAGCGGGAGATTGAGGGTATCGTTGCAGATAAGCCGGTCGACCGCCTCGCGCGCCTGTTGCCCGCGCACCACAAACTCGCCCATGTGGCACGTGTCGAACAGCGAAACGCCGCTGCGCGTGTGGAGGTGTTCCTGGACGATTCCCGTGTACTGTACGGGCAATGCCCAGCCGTGAAAATCGATGACACGACCGCCAACGGATACGTGCTCATCGTAAAGCGGAGTTTTCTGCATGCTTCGCCTCCGGAGGAATCGCATTCAGCACCGCAGCCGCGCGATTCCAACCGTATTGAGCAGCCTCCGGCCCGTCTTACTCCAACGGTCCGGCGCCCAGGCGATCGGCGAAGTCACATCCCGCCGCTTCATCGTGGTCAATTCCACCTAAGCATCGCCAGTCACGGCGGGACTTCAAGAAGGCCTCCATGCTGCCACCACCCCCACCCCCGTGTCAAATCAATAGGAAGGAGCGTAAAGAGGTTCATCCGGCATTTCGAAAACAACTGTCCTTTTCGAAATGCCGGATGGACACGTACAGGCAAGGGAGCGCCCTCCCCAGTCTTCCCCAAGGTGAGGCCGTTCCCAAAATCGAAAATCGAGAATTCCCCAGTCTTACTTCCCCTCATTCGTCCACTTCATCTGAAACTCGATCTCTTCCTCACCCCCTTCGCGCTCGTGCTCGATATTGATCACCGCCTTCGCCGGCACCGCAACCCGCTCGCCCGCGACCTGGATCCGGAACGTCTTCCCTTCCTCGATGCAATCCGCCAGCCGCCGCAGCTTTTGCACGAACTGCTTCATGGGGTAATTCTTCTCGATGTCCCGCTTCTTCGCTTTCGCCATGTTTCGCTCCTTTCGGTTAAGTTCACAGCTTAATGATAATGCGATCTCTATAGAGACGCCAAGCCACCGCATAACACGAAAGGTACAGCGCCGCGAACCCCAGCAACGCCAGCGCGATTCCGCTCTCCTCGGGCACGATAAAGGCGCCGTGCATGTCCAGCAACGCCTGCTGCACGATATAGATCACCAGCGGATTCATCCCCAGTTCGCTCAAGTGCGGGATGCGCCACCCCTTCACATCGCAGATGAAATAAAACGGCAGGTACATCAGGAAACACAGCCCCGATGAATACAACGGATACGGCACCGTCATCCCGCGCTGGCTGAAAGCCCATTCCGCCTTCACGCCCGGCCACTCGACCTTGAGCGCCCACCCGATGACGCACAGCGCAATCCCCCAGGCCAGGCAGCCGCGCACAATCCGCCGGCCCTCGCCCGTCGCGATAAGGTCGTACGCGATCGTCCCGAACAACAGAATCGGCGCCCAGCTCAGCGGACCCAGCGGACCGCCGTCAATGCTCCGCGCCATCGTCCACTCGCCGTAGCCCGTCCACGAATACAGCGCTTGGTACGCCGCCAGGTACCCCGCCGCGGCCACGCCCCGGACCACCGCGCCCCTCGCCATGAACGGCAGCGCGAGGATCCCCGCGAACCCGATGTCCACCAGCGCATCCCACCAGTACCGCCAGTTGTCCAGCGCCGGCCCGTACAGCACAATTCCCACCACCACCAGCACAAGGTACCGCCGCAACGCCGCCGCATACGCCTTGAGCGGTCCATCCTGCTCGATGCGCCGCTTCAGCGACAACCGCAGCCCCATCCCCACCACGAACATGAACAGCGGCGCAATCGTGTCCGCATAGCTCATCCCGTAATGATGGTGCTTGAACTGCCAGGGCATCGAATCGAACTGCCCCAGATAATTGACGAGAATCATGCCAAGAACGGCATACCCTCGATACTGATCAATAGACGAAATCCGTCGCGGTCTCACTTCACCCATTCTTCCAACTCCACACAATCCACCCTCGTTTCGCGCTCGTGCTCGATATGGTACTCGTTCTACGTCTCGTTCTCGTAATTGGCAATTGGCAAATGGCAATTGGCAATTGGGCATTCGAGCTTGGACGTAAGGGGAGGGTGCTTGCCCCCCAGAAGTTGTAACTTGACTCTGGCGCGGCAGTTGGCGATTATAGTATTCAGATGGCAGTTGGGAGGATGGCGCGTTCGGGGCTAACGGGTCTGACCACGCTTCTTTTCTTCCGTGCCGCGGCGCCACAAAAAGCACCAACGCGGCGAACATTGGGCATTCCGGTTTCATACGAGGGCATTGCGCACCCCGAGTGCACGCGTGGGGATATCCGTCTCCCGGGGGCGAGGTGCGCGGCAAGATCGGGCGGCGGCCCGTGGCGGGGAGGATAGACGAAGAAAATACAACATACGCGACTCGACGCCTGCTTGCCTGTATGGGGATACGTACGCCGGTGGAGCGGAATTCCACTTTACCGGAGAGGCTGGCCGGCCGTTAATAAAGGGTAGGTCACGTCCGGTCAATCGAAACCGGGACGGGACCGATGGTGGGGTGCTTGAAACGAGGGTGGGAAGACAAAGATATGCGGAAAGCTACGACAGTGCTGGTGTTGATGCTCCTCTGCGGAACGGTTTACGCCGAAATGCAGAAGGTGACCGTAGGCGGGCAGATCCGAATTCGCGGGCGCGTGTGGAGCGACACGCTTTCGAACGGCGCCGGGGGGCCGGCAACCGAACGAATCCCGATGTTTCTGTTGCCGGAACGGCCGATCGGCCCGTTCGGCACCTTCAGCCGCTATGACTGGGACGACCGTAACCACGACCTCAAGTATTATGAGGAGAAGACGCGCCTGAATGTGCGGGCGTTCTTCACGGACGACGTCTCGGCGTTTATCGAGCTCGACTCGTTTGATCAGTGGGGCACCGATTTTCGCTCGAATTACGTCACGGGTGCCGATGCGCCCGCCAACTCGATCAACGATATCGAGATCCTCCATTCGTATATCGAGATGAACAAGATTTACGACCTGCCGCTGCGCCTGCGCGTGGGCCGTTATGACCTCAAGCTCGGCAAGGGCTGGCTGGTGAACGACCTGATCACCGCATGCCTGAGCATGTCGCACGACGGCATGCGCCTGACCTACGACACGGACGCCTGGACGATCGACGCGTGGACCAGCAAGATCAACGAGGCGTTCGCGGTCGAAGAAGACGGCGACACCGATTTCTACGGCGTCTATGCGACCTACAAGCCGCTCGAGTTGCTGGACATTTCGGCGTATTGGCTGTGGATGCGCGACGCGCGTTCGCAGAACGATACGAACGGGACCTGGCTGCCCGAAGCGATTGAAGACGTGATTGGCTGGGACGACTACGATACGTCGAGCCTGCACACCCTCGGCATGCGCGCCTTCGGGAAATCCGGGAAGCTGGATTACGACCTGGAACTGGCCTATCAGTTCGGCGAAGCGGATGTCGTGGGCTCGGGCTTCCGGGTCAACGGCTACGGCGACGACGGTGCGGAATACGACGCCTGGGCGGGCGACCTCGAAGTGGGATACTCGTTTGATGCGCCGTGGTCCCCGCGCGTGTTTGCCGGCGCGGCCTATTTCGGCGGCGAAGACAACCGCGACATCAGCTTCGCGGAATGGCTGAACCCCTTCGACCGTCCCGAGGCGAGCGTTTCCTTTAACCGCCTGTTCTCGGGCATCGGCTATGCCTGGACCTGGGACATATTCCAGAACTCCTCGAACTTCTATCAGGTTCGCGCGGGCGTCACCACGAAGCCGACGGACAAGCTGTCGGTGACCGGCCAGGTGGCGTATCAGCAAGTGTTGGAGCCTTTCGACATCCCGCGCAGCTTCCACGTGGGCGACTGGCGCATCCCGGTGTGGTCCGGGCTGAGCTTCTGGACCGAGGAAGCCTCCAAGGACATGGGCTGGTTCACCTACATCTGGGGCCAGTATAATTATTCCGAGGATCTCTTCCTGCGCGCGGGCTGGGAACACCTGTTCACGGGCGAGGGCATGGACGACGGCAGTTTCACGAGCGGTCATGGCTTGGAATTCAGCGGTGGTACGGACGGCGACGACGCCGACT